>BJFP01000057.1 GCA_014189875.1 Verrucomicrobiota bacterium
ACCCGGCCAGAACGCCCGACCGAAGGGGGTATTCCTGCTCCGGTACGTCCAGCGCGCCCCCCAGTGCAGACAACGTCGAACTACACCGGCAATGTCGGCAAATTGGCCGCAAAATATTCCCTTGTTTGGAACCCCGATGGCACGGTGAGTGGAACCTATCGCTACCCCACCATCGAAAGGGGCATCGTCTATCGTCTGATAGGTAATAACCACGCCGACGGGCAACTGTATCTCGAAGAATACACCGGGAGCAGCATTACCGCCCGCATTAACCTAACCAAACAGCAATCTGCTACCGAAATTGTCTGGTCAGGCACCATGCACAACACCGATGGAAAAATCTTCCCGATGCGCATGGCCCGACAGCGGTGATAGGAAGGCTAGAGGATGAGGGACGAGGAGGATGAGGAACGGACTGATTATCATGATTCCGATCCCGCGCCACGCGCCCAAGCACGCGCGGCTACGGCAGCAGCCAGTCTTCGACCGTCAGCCCGTCCACGCGGGAGAATTCACGCGTGTTGTTCGTGGCGGGAATCAACTCCGCGTGGAGCG
The DNA here is from genome assembly GCA_014189875.1 of Verrucomicrobiota bacterium. GTDB lineage: Bacteria > Verrucomicrobiota > Verrucomicrobiia > Chthoniobacterales > Chthoniobacteraceae > SXWH01. The sequence continues at coordinate 556 of BJFP01000057.1, forward strand.
CGTGGAGCGCGTGGCCCGCGATGAGCTCGTCGAAAGGCCCGATTCCGTTGCCCGCCTGCTCCAGCGCGTGCCGCACCCTAGCTGCGCACCCGGCTACGGCTTCACTTTCAGGCCGGCGGCCTTGGCGAGCTGGCGTTGGCGTTGGTCGAATGAAAGGCAGGTCTTCGCGCCGGCTTCGAGGGCCAGGGCGACGTGCAAGAGGTCAATGGTGCGCTGGCCTTCCGTCGCCGCGTGCTTTTCGCTCAATTCATCGGCGCGGCGGAAAACATCCGTCCACCCGACGGGCGTGTGGACGAGCAATCCTTCGCGCAGGTCTTCGTCAATCCGGTGAAACGCTGCGCGCTGTTCTGAGGCTGTGATTTCCCCGCGTCCGGCTGCGTTGCGCAGGGCGTTCCGGGCTTCGATGCGATGCAGCGGGGTGAACATCAAAGGCTCGGCGGCGCGGGCCATGTGGGCGGCGGCGTCTGCACTGAGCGTGTCTTTCGAGACGAGAGAAACGAGGAAACTCGAATCCGGGTAGGCGGTTGTTTCCATCACCGGTCAATCGCGCAAGTCCGACCACAGTTTTTCGGTGGCTTCCTTGGGCATACCTTTCCCGACAGGGGGAAACGCCTTGAGCCGCGCCGCCCAATCCACTTTGCGCGGCTTGGCGGCTTTCGCCGGGGCGAGCGTGGCGAATGGCGTGCCATTGCGGGTGATGGTCACGGGTTCGCCGTGTTCGATCCATTTCGCCACGTCGGCAAAATGGTTTCTGAGGTCGCGCACGGTCGCTGTTTTCATGGTGATACACTTTCGTCTCACACTGGCGCGGACGTCAATGGCGGTTTTGACCCGCGATGAGCACATCGAAAGGCCCGATTCCGTTGCCCGCCTGATCCAGCGAGCGCCGCACCCAGGCCGAATGCCCGGACGAGATCCGATCATGAATCGGTGAAGTTGCGCCATCGTTCACGCAGTTCACCGTCCGACAGTTCGCCTCGGACACGGCCCGACTTTCTCCATCCCGTGCCGCAGGGTGATGAAGAATGAATATACCGTAACGCGGAGCGTCGAAGGGTGCATGATTAAAACTGGTATCCGTCTCGTTTCTTCGCTTCTCGTGATCTCACTCGGCATGGGTTGCACCACCGCCTACGACCAATACGGTCGGCCCCGGCAGGTCATCGAGCCCGGTGCCGCTTTCGTGGGCGCTGCCGCCATCGGGTTGCTGGCCTACGGGCTGGCCAGCAGCAATCGCAGCAATGACTGCGCGCCTCAGTATCGCTCACAGCGTTACTATGGTTCACAGGGTTACTATCGTCCGCAGGGTTACCGTCAGGGATACCGCAACCCGCATTTCTACGCTCCCCAACACTGCCGCTACTGATTGGCCGCACGCAGATTCGGAAGCGCGAGCACCCCGGCTGTTTTCGGGGAGGACACCAAATTGCGGGCGTGACTTGAAGAGGAGGAATCCGTCGGCATCTCGGCAATGATTTGGGCCGGGTTTTTGTTCGGGCCGCTCAATGCTGGCGACATGGGTGTCGCCAAGGCGTTGTTTCCGGTCGTCGAGCGTGCGTCTGAAACATGCCGCGCCATCTCCAACTGCATCGTCCCGGCTGCGGATTGGCGGCTGACGATTGCGCCCGCGCTGTGTTTCGTCTTGGCTGCTCGCGTGCTTGATGTGCTCTACCGGCGATTGGTCCGGCCGATTCTTTTTCGTTTTGATGCTGAACGGGTTCACCACCTCGCGATGGCGTTTCTTCATGGCCTCGGGCCGATCATGCAGATGTGGGCGCGCGAAAAGAATGCCCGCCTCCTGCCGTCGGCGGCTACGGAACGTGAAGTCTTCGGGCTGAAATTTCCGAATCCTGTCGGCCTCGCCGCGGGCTTCGACAAGAATGCGCTCGTGCTCCCGGCGTGGGAGGGGCTCGGCTTCGGCTTTGCGGAAATCGGCACCATCACCGCGAAGGCGCAGCCGGGAAATCCGAAGCCGCGCCTTTTCCGCGTGCCGGAAATCTCCGGCGTGATCAACCGCATGGGTTTCAACAACGACGGCGCGAATGCCGTCGCTGCGCGCTTGGAAAAATTGCGCACTACGCCGCGCTGGCCGCGTTTTCCCGTCGGCATCAATCTCGGCAAGTCGAAAGTGACGCCCCTCGACGAGGCCGCCGCCGACTACCTGCATTCGTTCACGCGCCTGCGCCATCTCGGCGATTACTTCGTGCTGAACGTCTCGTCGCCGAACACACCCGGCCTCCGCTCCTTGCAGGATCGTCCGGCGCTCGATGCGCTCTTCGCCGCCGTGCAGGCCGCAAACATTTCGCACAAGCCGATGCTCGTGAAGATCGCGCCCGACCTCACGTGGGAGGCGATTGACGACGTCCTCTCGCTCGTCGAATCGCACCGGCTCGCGGGCATCATCGCGACAAACACCACGATCGATCACAGCACCGTGCCCGAGCATCGCCGGCAGACCGGCGGGCTCAGCGGCGTGCCCGTCCGCGCGCGCTCGACCGAGGTGATCCGCCACATCACGGCGCGGACGAAAGTGCCCGTCGTCGGAGTCGGCGGCATCTTCAGCGCGGATGATGCGAAGGAGAAATTCGACGCCGGCGCAGCGCTCATCCAGCTCTACACGGGCTACATCTACCGCGGCCCCGCGCTCATCGCGGAAATCCTGCGCGCGCTGTGAGCGGTCTGAGCCGGGCTACGCGATCTTCAGCCCGATCATCGCGAGCGGCGGGAGCGTGAGGGTGACGGACTGCTGACGGCCGCCCCACGGCACCGGCTCGGAATGCACGCCGCCGAAATTGCCGATGTTGCCACCGCCGTACGCTTCGCTGTCGGTGTTCAGGATTTCCTGCCACCAGCCGGGCGCGGGGACGCCGATGCGGTAGCCGTGGCGCGCGACGGGTGTCGCATTCATCACGAAGACAATCACCGTGCCGTGGCGCGCGCGGCGCATGAAGGCGAGCACGCAGTTGTCCGCGTCGTGCAGTTCGATCCAGTCGAAGCTCTCCCATGTGTCGTCCTGATCAAAAAGCGCGGGCTCGTTTTTGTAGAGGTAGTTGAGGTGGCGGACGAGTTCGCGCAGGCCGCGGTGCGGCGCGTGTTCGAGGAGGTGCCAGTCGAGCGAACGCTCGTGGCTCCATTCGTCGCGCTGGCCCCATTCGCCGCCCATGAAGAGCAGCTTCTTGCCGGGGTGCGCATACATCCAAGCGTAGAGCAGGCGCGTGTTCGCGAATTTCTGCCAGTCGTCGCCGGGCATCTTGTTCACGATCGATCTCTTGCCATGCACGACCTCGTCATGGCTGAGCACGAGGATGAAGTGTTCGTGGAATGCGTACACGAGCGAGAAAGTCGCGTTGCCGTGGTGATAGCGCCGGAAGATCGGATCGAGCGCCATGTAGGAGAGCGTGTCGTTCATCCAGCCCATGTTCCATTTGAAGCCGTAGCCGAGGCCGCCGAGGAAAGTCGGACGCGACACGCCGGGCCATGCGGTGCTCTCTTCCGCGATGTTCATCACGCCGGGGTGGCGCTGGTAGCAGACCTCGTTGCACTGCTTGATGAAATGGATCGCGTCGAGATTTTCGCGGCCACCGTACACATTCGGTACCCACTCGCCTTCCTTGCGCGAGTAGTCGAGGTAGAGCATCGAGGCGACGGCATCCACGCGCAGGCCATCAATGTGATATTCCGCGTACCAAAAGAGCGCGTTTGCGATGAGGAAATTCCGCACCTCGTTGCGCCCGTAGTTGAAGATGAGCGTGCCCCAGTCTTGATGCTCGCCCTGCCGCGGGTCGGCATGTTCGTAGAGCGCCGTGCCGTCGAATTTCGCGAGGCCGTGCGCGTCCTTCGGGAAATGTCCGGGCACCCAGTCGAGGATCACGCCGATACCGCGCTGATGGCAGCAGTCCACGAAATGTCGGAAGTCATCGGGATTCCCGTAGCGGCTCGTCGGCGCGAAATAGCCGACGACCTGGTAGCCCCATGATCCCTCGAACGGATGCTCGGCCACGCCCATCAGCTCGATGTGCGTGTAGCCCATGTCCACGACGTAATCCACGAGCTGCTCGCTCATCTCGCGCCATGTCAGGAAAGCATTGCCGTCCTTCCGCCGCCACGAACCGGGATGCACCTCGTAGATCGAGACGGCATCGCGATGCCACTCACGCTGCGCGCGCTTCGCCATCCACGCGGCGTCCTGCCACGGATATTTGTCCATCTTCCACACGAGCCCTGCGGTCTGCGTGCCGTGCTGGCCGAAAAATGCGAACGGGTCCGTCTTCACGTGCAGGAAGCCCTGCATGTCCGCGACCTCAAATTTGTAGTGCGCCATCTCGCCGATGCCGGGGACGAACAGCTCCCACACACCGCTCGGGATCAGCTTGCGCATCGGATGAATGCGGCCGTCCCAATTGTTCCAGTCGCCGATGATGGACACGCGCTTCGCATTCGGCGCCCACACGCGGAAGACCGTGCCGGTCACGCTGTCGTGCGTCTCGACGTGCGCGCCGAATTTTTTCCACAGCTCCCAGTGCTGCCCTTCGCCGAAGAGGTGCGAGTCCACATCGCCGAGCAGCACGCCGAACGAATACGGATCGCGCTGCTCCCACACGTTTCCGTCGTGCCCCGTGAAGCGAAGCGTGTATGCGAAACGCGAGCGCACGCCCTCGATCGGCACCTCGAATAATCCGTCCTGCGAATTCCCCTCACCGTGCCACGAGCGCGCCGCGCCGCCGATCTCGCGCACTTCCACGGCCACCGCATCCGGGCGGAAAATGCGAATCGCCAGATCGCCGTCGGCACCGTGCATTCCGAGGATGGAAAATGGATCGCCGTGGTCTGCGCGAGCGAGCGCAGCAATCGCTTCCTTGGATGCGGAAATCATCGCACCCTTCGTATGCGCACACACGCGTGGGCGCAAGCGCGGCGGCATCAGCGGTGGTCACCTCATTTGGCGTTTGGCATTTGGCTCCACGCAGCGGCCTCGTGGATTCTGAGCGCACTCGCAGAAATGGAAGACACCTGCGCCGAGCCCAAGGTCAAACGCTCAACTCCAAACGCTCAACTCCAAACGCCCAACTCCATATTCGCACACTGCTGGCAGAGTGCCGCAGTCCGCATCACACCTTCAGCAGCACCTTCGCCGACACACCGCCCTCGCTGCGGTTCGAGATGTCGAGCGTGCCGCCGTGCAGCTCGACGACCTTGCGGCTCACCGTGAGGCCGAGGCCGGTGCCCTGGCCCGTCGGCTTCGTCGTGAAAAACGGGTCGTAGATGCTGTCGATCTCTGTCGCCGGGATTCCGGAGCCGGTGTCGTTGAACTCCACGATCACGCCCACGCGCCGCACGCCGGAATGGACCAACGAACGGTTCCCACGATCAGGCGTCACACCGGGCGCAGCGATGTGCGTGAGACCAAGGCGTATCGCGAGCGTTCCGCCGTCAGGCATCGAATCCAGCGCGTTTTCGATGAGGCAGGAAAAGACGCGCTGGATTTTCACCTGATCGATCCGCGCCGACGGCATTCCGGCCGCGTAGCGTTTCTCCACGCGGACATTCGCCGCCGCGAGCGCGGGCTCGAAGGGCTTGAGCGCCTCGTCAACCACCGAGGCGACCTGCACCGGCGCGAGCTTCAGATCGCCCGATTCGGAAAAGATCATCATCTCATTGATGATGTTGTCCGCGCGCCGCACCGCGTCGCCCATCTCCTTCAGCACCACCCTGCCAGTCTCGTCCGTCGAGGGCTGGCTCGCGAAAAAATCCGCGCCCATGCGCAGGATCGCGAGCGGGTTCTTCACCTCGTGCGCCACACCGATCGCGAGCCGCGCGACGGACTGCGCCTTTTCCGCCTCGATGAGCCGCTTCTGCGCGGACTTCAGCTCGGCGTGCGTCTTCTCGAGTTCGGCGAGCTTGCGCTCCAGCAGCGCCTGGCTGCGCGCGAGATCGACATTCGTCTCCTTCAGCCGGTTGCGCTCATGCTCGAGCGAAGTCTCCGCGACCTTCAGCGCCGTGATGTCGCGCGACATACCGCACGTGCCGACGATCCCGCCGTTCGGCCCGGGCAGCGGCAGCTTCGTCGTGAGCGTCCAGCCCGTGTTGCCGTCGGGCATGATCTTTTTTTCCACCTTGCCGTAGAGCGGAACGCCCGTCTGCACGACGCGCTGCTCGTCCTCGTACATCTGCTGCGCATCGGCCGGCGGGAAAAAATCGCGGTCACTCTTTCCCACGGCGGCGTCGGTGCCCGTGAGGTGGAAGAGGCGCGCCATCGCCGCGTTCACGCAGATGAAGCGGCTCTCGCGATCCTTGAAATAAATCCGGTCCGGGATGTTCTCCATGAGGAACCTGAAAAGGTTCCGCTCCTGATCGGTGTCATCGGGTTTCATGGGCGGTAAAGCATCCTCCCACGCGGGAGCACGCGCATCAAGAGAAGGTTCCCGGTGGCATCTTCATTGGACGTTGGACGTTAAACGTTGAGCGTTTGGCCCGCCGCAGGCGTTGTCCGAATCTTGGACGGCATTCAACGAAGCAGCGCAGCCAGATGTCGCGTGTAAATCGCCTCCCAACTGCACTCCCGCAGCACACGCCTGCGCTCGCGGAACGCGGGCGAGGCGGCGAGCGTCTCCTCGATCAGCGCCACGACGGATGCCGGCTCCGCATCCGGCGAAAAACGGACGGCCCCCTCGCGCAGCAGATCACGCAGCGGCTCGATGTCGCTGCAAAAAACCGGCAGCCGGTGCATCGCGGCCTCGAGCAGCGGCAGGCCGAAACCCTCGCTGCGGCTCGGAAAAAACAGCGCATCCGCGAGGCGGTAGAGCGCGGCCAACTCCGCGTCGCCGACAGCGAAATGATCGCCGATGAAAATCACGCCTTCATCCGCAGCACACTCGCTGCGCAGCTTTTCGCCGAGAGCACGCGAGACCGCGTTATGCGGATCATCCGCCGCCGTCACGAGCACCGTCGCGGGCGTGCCGCGCCGCACAAATTCGCGCGCGACCGCGATACTCATCTCCACATTTTTCCTGCGCACAATCCGCGTGGGATGCAGCAGCACGATCCGCCCGTCGAGCAGACCGCGCTGCTTCGCAAACGCCGCGACATTTTCCGGCAGCCCGAGCACGCGCGCGGGATCGATCCCGTTCGGGATCACGGCAGCCTGCGCTCCCGTGGCTTCGGCAAACTGCCGCGCACGCAGCGGCGATACGACAAAATATCCGCATCGCGGGTGCGCCTTCGCGAAAATCGGAGCGACCGGTGCGTAGTCGGGATTGCACGCCGCGACATCGTGAACCCATGCCACGAAGCGCACGCGCGGCAGCCCGTCCATTGCGTGCCACAGCGCCTCAGTGAGCGCGGGGTGAAATGGCATCGTGAGCACATTGTGAAGGAACACGATGTCTTGCTGCGCGAGCAGCGGAAGCAGTGCTGAGGCTAGCGCGTCGGGTGATTTTTCATCCGGCAGCCGCACCGCATCCGGCCCGCCGCCGCGGTGGCAGAGCACCGTCACGCGATGGCCGTGCGCGGAAAAAACCCGCGCGTGCTCATCCATCACGCGCTCGACTCCGCCGACGATCGGCGACGCCGTGAAATGCACGAGCGCGATGTTCATGGCGCGGGCGATGCTTTGCGGGAGTGCATGAGAATCGTCGGAATCATCGTCGTCCTTGCCATCGTCTATCTCGTGTATGGGCGGCATGGCGACAAGCAAACCCCGCAATCCCGGATCGCCGACGCGCAACACGAAGCCGCCGCCGTGCAGCCGCAGAACGCGCCAGCGCCGCAGCCGGTCTCCTCAGTGCGCGCGCCGATCGATCGCACGCGGCAGGTGCTGAATCTCGTGAAGCAGCGCAACGAGGAGTAGCGCGGAGCGGAGCGCCCGCGATCACATCGCACGCGACGAAGGCACGAAAAAAGGCGGTGCCCGTGCGGACACCGCCTTTCGTGAAAATTGCGTGCGTTACTTCAGCGCTGCGAGCGAGCGGGCGAGGTCGCCCTTGTGGCGGTTCGCCTTGTTCTTGTGGATGCGGCCCGTCTTCGCGGCCTTGTCGAGCGCGGAGGAAACCTTCGGCATCAGGGCGAGCGCCTCGGCCTTCTTGCCCGCTGCGACCGCGACACGGATGTCGCGGAGCTTGGTCTTGACGTTGGTGGAGACGCGCTTGTTTGCGGCGGTGCGGCCCGTCGTCTGGCGTGCGCGTTTGGCTGCGGATTTTGTATTGGCCATGGTATGACTTTCTTTGGAAAAGGAGCGCGGAGACTAGCGGTGGCGCCCCGGTTGTCAAGCGGCGCGTCGGAGGAGCAGCGGCATTCCTGATTTGGCGCTAAACGTTAAGCGTTGGCTGTTGGACGTTGAGCACCGCGCAGCGGCACGGCGACGGCTCGACGGCTCTCCTGCACTGAAACGCGCCTGCGGCGGGCTCTACGGGAGAATGTCCGAGTCCGGCGAGAGCATGGTGAACCTGCGCGCGCTCATGGCGCCGCGGCCATTCCTCGTCTCCGGCGGCTCGGAGGATGTGCCGTGGCACTGGCGCGCGCTGAACCACACGCGCGCACTTTACGATCTGCCCGGCGCACCGAACCGCGTGGCGATGACGCACCGCGACGGCCACAGCCCAACGCCCCAAGCGATGGATCAGATGTGCGGCTTTCTCGAACACTTCCTGAAACACGGCTAAACTGCACCGCGCTAGCCGCACGCCGGCGGAAAAGCCCGATATTGCCAGCGCAGACTCCGTCGTTCACAACCGCCGCCATGAACACGAACATCCTCCCATTCCTCCGCCGGCTCATCGTCACCACCACCCTGCTTTGCACTTTGGCATTCGCCCATGCGCAAGATGCGGGCAGCGAGGCCGCCGCCACTGCGCTGCTGAAAAAATTCCTCGCCGCCGGCACCGACCGCGCTGCGCTGACGAAGGAACTGCGTCCGACCAGCGACGATTACGCGAAAGTCTTCACCGCCGATTTTGCAAGAAAGCTCGAGGCCTCGCAGAAGCCGCTCTGGGATTCCGCGCCGGTCATCGGCCCGAAGGACGGGCAGACGGAAGTGACGGTCGCGAAGGCCACGACGGAAGATTTCCAAAAGGGCACGGCAGCGGCGAAGGAATTTCCCGGCGGCTACGCGAAGATCGGCGACAAGCTGCAAGCAGGCGTGACGCTGTTCCGGTTCAAATTTGTGAAGGCGGGCGAGACGATCGGCATGGCGTTCGACGGCCTCGCCTTCGTGAACGGCCACTGGCGCATCTTTCCGAAACCTTGGCGCGCGGCGGAATAGCACCGGCTGGAAAGCACACTCCGCCGTAGCCGCGCTTGTGAAAGCGCGGGCTGATCCATCCGCACGCCTCGCCGGGAAAAAAGATCGGCCCGCGCTATCACAAGCGCGGCTGCGGGCTTTGACGCCCCGCGCGCAAACCGCTAGCGAGCACGCATGAGCCTCCGTCTTCAAATGCTGCAAATCGCGCGTGTCGCGCAGAAGGCGCTCGGCGATTCCGCGGGCCTTGTGCGGGATTTCTTGATCCGGCAGATCACGCCCGAGGGCGGCGGCGCGGATCGCGCGGGGCGGCCGGATCTTTACTACGCGATCTTCGTGCTCGCGGGGCTGGAGGCGTTGCAGGCGGAGATTCCGGTCGAAAAAATCAAGCCGTTCGTGGACAGCTTCGGCGACGGCACTGCGCTCGACTTCGTGCATCTCGGCGCGCTCGCACGGTGCAGGGCGGCGATCGGTTTGGAAAAGATGCCGCACGGTTTTTCCGATGCGATCCTCGCGAGGCTGGAAACATTCCGCACCGCCGACGGCGGCTACGAAGTGAAGCCCGGCGCGGTGCACGGCAATGCCTACGGCTGCTTCGTCGCGCTCGGCGCGTACCAGGATCTCGGCGCGAATTTGCCCGATCCGCTGCGGATGGTGCAGTGCCTGAAATTCCTCGAAACCCCCGACGGCGCGTGGGGCAATGTGCGCGGGATGCGCCAGGGCACCGTGCCCGCGACCGCCGCGGCGATCACGCTGCTGCATCAGCTCGGCATGCCGATCAGCGCCGCCGCCGGCGACTGGCTGCTCGCGCAAATCCACAGCGACGGCGGCTGGCTCGCGGTGCCCGGCGCGCCGATTCCCGATCTGCTTTCCACCGCGACGGCGCTTCATGCGCTCTCGTGCCTCGACCGTCCGCTGCCCGCTGCGCTGCGCGAGAAGTGCCTCGATTTCGTGGACACGCTCTGGAGCGCCGAGGGCGGCTTCCACGGCCACTGGGCCGACGACGCCCTCGATGCGGAATACACCTTCTACGGACTGCTGGCGCTCGGCCATCTCACCGTGTAGCTTCCGCATGTGAACCAGCACCTCGTCCTCTACGACGGCGATTGCCCGCTCTGCATTTTCCAAATGCGGGTGCTGACGTGGCTTGATTGGTTCAACACGCTCGCGCTCATCCCGCTCACCGATCCGCGCGCGCAGCAGGCCGCGCCGCAGCTCGACCGCGAGCAACTCCTCGCCGCGATGCACTGCGTCGCAAAGGACGGACGCATTTTTCGCGGCGCGCGCTGCATCCGTTTCGTCGGGATGCGCCTGCCGCTGCTCTTCCCGCTCGCGCTGCTGCTGTGGGTGCCCGGCGTGATCTGGATCGCGGAAAAAATCTACAACCTCATCGCGAGGAACCGCAAAGTCCTCAGCCGGCTTTTCGGCTGCAAGGAAGCGTGCTCCATTCTTCCCGCACGCAAGCGCGAGCAGGACGAGGTGCGCTGATCCGACAGCGCCGCAGAAAACTTCGGCGGCGTCCTCCTTTGGTGTTTGGTGTTGGAAGTTCAGCGTTTGGCATTTGACCCGCCGCAGGCGCCTCCGGTTTCGGGAAGCCTGTCCTGATGCGGGACAGCCGCTGCGGGGAGCCAAACGCTCAACGCCAAACTTCCAACACGAAAGGGGACAAGGAGCAAAACTTCTGCTCCCATCTTGCGGTCAGATCCGCTAATTTTTCGCTGTCAAATTCACGAAACCCAAACCCAACTCCCATGAAAGCACTCGCCCTCCTCCTCACCCTCGCATTCATCTCCTCGCCGCTGCTCGCCGCGGAAGACACTTGGCTCACCGACCTCCCGAAAGCGCTGGAGTAGGCCAAGGCTCAGAAGAAGATGGTGCTGATCGACTTCACCGGCTCCGACTGGTGCCCGCCGTGCAAGAGCTTGCACAAGACGGTGCTGACGTCTGTGGAATTCTCCAAGTTTGCCAAGGACAACCTCGTTCTCGTGGAACTCGACTTCCCGAAGAGTAAACCGCAGACGCCTGAACTCAAGGCCGCCAATCAGGAACTCTCGAAAAAATACGCCATCCGCGGCTACCCCACGGTCATCGTGCTCGATGCAGACGGCAAGGAGCTGTTCAAGAAAGTCGGTTACGGGGGCACGCCCGCCGCGGAATACGTGGCCGAACTCGCGAAGCTGAAAAAGTAACGCGGGCTGCGGGGCTTCAAGCCAGGCGCAGGCATTTCGAATTTTGGATCGGGCGCGGAGACGCGGCTCTCCGAAGTACTGTGATCGTGCATCGTCACGAGCGCGGGGAGTTTCCATTTGCCCTCGCCGGGGGTGCGGGGCATCTTTCGCGCCCTTTTACTCTACGAACATGACTCTCACGGAAAAATTGCTCGCCCGCGCAAGCGGCAAGGCACGCGTGGCTCCCGGCGAAAACGCATGGGTGAATGTGGACATCCTCATGACGCACGACGTGTGCGGGCCGGGCACCATCGGCGTGTTCAAGCGCGAGTTCGGTAAGGACGCGAAGGTGTGGGATCCGAAGAAGGTCGTCATCATCCCCGACCATTACATTTTTACGGCGGACTCGATGAGCAACCGCAACGTGGACATCCTGCGCGACTTCGTGCGCGAGCAGGGGCTGGAGTATTTTTACGACGTGATTGATGACCCGAACGGCTCGTGGCATTTCGATCCGACGAAGGGGCAGCTCAAGCAGCAGTATGGCAAAAATTTTGCCGGCGTCTGCCACACCACACTGCCGTGGAAGGGCCACACGCGCCCCGGCGAAGTGCTCGTGGGCACGGACTCGCACACCTGCATGGCGGGAGCGTTCAACCAGTTCGCGACGGGCATCGGCAACACGGACGCGGGCTTCGTGCTCGGCACGGGAAAAATCCTGCTGAAGGTGCCGGAGACGATGCGCTTTTTCTGCGAAGGTGAGATGCAGCCGGGCGTGATGGCGAAGGATGTGATCCTGCACGTCATCGGCGACATCGGCTTCGACGGTGCGACGTATCGCGCGATGCAGTGGGAAGGCCCCGGCGTGCATGCGATGAACATGGACGACCGCATGACGATCGCGAACATGGCGATCGAGGCGGGAGGCAAGAATGCGATTTTCCCATACGACGAAAAGACCGGCGACTACGTGCGCGAACGCGTGGCGGAGAACGGGACGAAGCAGAACTTCGAGCCCGTGATGGCCGACGCGGATCAGTCGTTCGTCTTCGACAAAAAATACGACCTCTCAAAGCTCGAACCGACCGTCGCGTGCCACCCCGATCCCGGCCAGCGCAAGCTCGCGCGGGAACTATCTGACGTGAAGCTGGATCGTGCATATATTGGTTCATGCACCGGCGGAAAGACGAGCGACTTCCTCGCATTCGCGCGCGTCGTGAACGGACGCAGCGTGAAGATTCACACCTTCGGCGTGCCCGCGACCACGAAGGTCGTCGCCGAGCTGAAGGCCGCGCAGATCGGCGGCAAGAGCGTGTGGAGCATCCTCGAAAACGCCGGCGTGCAGATGACGGAAAACGCCTCGTGCGCCGCGTGCCTCGGCGGGCCGCAGGACACCTTCGGCCGCATGAACGAGAAGGCGCTCAAATGCATCAGCGCGACAAACCGCAACTTCCCCGGCCGCATGGGCCACAAGGAATCGCAGGTCTTCCTCGCATCGCCGTACACGGTCGCAGCGAGTGCGCTCACGGGTCACATCTCCGACCCGCGGGACGTGATGGCGTAGGAAAAATCGAGCGTGCCGTGAGTGCCTTGCGGAACATGCCGGGACTGCGCTGGGTGCTCGCCTGCGTGATCGCCTGCGCCATGGCGCTCGCACTTTCCTCCTGCGCGACATCGAGGCCTGCAAAAGGCAACGTGTACTACGCCGTCAGCGCAAAGCTTGCGCAGGTGTACCGCTTCGGCCCGTCGCAGCCGACGGGAGCAGATGCGCTACTGAAGCAGGGCCAGCGGATCGTGATGCTCCGCCAGGAATACGGCTTTAGCCGCGTGATGACCGACGACGGCATGACGGGCTACATCGCGAACGATCTCATCGCGCCCGCACCGCCGCCGGAAAAGCCGCGCGCATCATTGCCCGGGAATCTCGCATGGGCAAACCTCCCCCCGCTGCCCTCGCGCGGCACAGGCATCCCAGGCGTGAGTTCGGCGAACCGCGCGATCCTCCAGAGCGCACCGCTCTTCGGCGACGACAAGCTGCCGCCGCTGCCGGACACCGACGGGCGAGGCCAGAAGAAATTGCCCGGCTTCCGTTTCAACGTCCACGCACCGACCCCAGCAGTCCCTGAAAAGCCGGAGCCGTGAGTGCGGTGAAAATGCAGGCAAGTTTGCAACTTCGCGCGGGCGGAATTTTGTAGCCGGGACTTTCCGGTCCCGGTGATCGTCAGACGGACCCAAGCGGTTTAAGCAATGGTGTAGCGATGCCGTCGCGATCGCGGATGGAGCCGGGGCGCCGTCACCCCGTGTTTGAATTACGGGGCGAGGGCACCCCTACTCCTTGCAGAACTCGGCCCCGTTGCTGCGGGATTCCTTGAATGGCACAAATGCCGGGACTGGAAAGTCCCGGCTACCGACGCTTAGTTGCCGCCAGCCGGCTTCGGATCGGCGGGCTTTTCGACAGGCTTTGCTTCGGTCGGTTTCTCCACCGGCTTCGTTTCCTCAGGCTTCGGTGCAGCCGGTGTTTCGGCAGGCTTCTCTGCGGGCTTCGTGTCGGAAGGCTTCGTCTCCGTCTTCGGAGCTTCGGTTGCAGGTACCGTGGGCGTGGCAGGTTTCTGATCGTCGGGCTTCGGCGCGGGCTGCGAGGTGGAAGGAGCCGGGACGGCGGGCTTCTTCCCGGCGTCGTTCGCGGCCTTCGCGGCTTCCGCGGCCTCCTTGGTGGCCTTCTCTTTGTCGCGTTCGGCCTGTTCCTGTTTCTTCAGGTTGATGTATTCCGTGATTTTTCCCTGCCGCTTGGTGTCATGCGTGCCGAGCACGGCGATGAGCAGGCAGAGCACGAGGAAGATCGAGCCGAGCCAGCGTGTCAGTGTCGCGAGGACATTGGTGGTCTGCGCGCCGAAGATGTTGCTCGCGGTGTCACCGCCGAATGCCGCGCCGAGGCCCTGGTCCTTCGGACGCTGCAGGAGCACGAGCAGGACGATGAGCAGGCAGACGAGGACGTTGACTGCGGTGAGCAAGTTGGTGAATAAGCCGATCCAGTTCATAAAAAAAGGGGCACGGAATATGGGGGGCCGGGGACGGCTTGGCAAATGCCAAGTGAGGCGGGGATGAATTTAAGATTTAAGATTTTCAGCCCCACTTTCGCCGCGCGGGTTTCAGGGAAAGCGCGCCCCAAATCTTAAATGCCCGCCGCCTCGTCAATCATCGCGCGGCGGTGCGAGGGCTGCGTCCAGCGCCACTGCGTCTCATCGTCAAGCGAGGTGACGGGATCGAAGAAAAGGAATTTTTTCCCGGCCTTCACGCTCGGCGCGGTGAAGGCGGAGACGCCGGTCTGCCGGTTGTAGTAGTCGGGCGTGTGGACGTCGCGCTTGCCGCCGCCGCCGGGGGCGTCGAGGACGAATGTGGGCGTGTTGAAACCCGCAGTCGCGCCGCGGACGTGGCGCTCGATTTTTTGCGCGACGTGGAGCGGTGTGCGGAGGTCTTCCACGCCGGGCACCATGTCATGCACATAGACGTAGTACGGGTGGACGTTGATGTAGCTGAGGCGGCGCACGAGGAGTGTCATCGCGGCGGCGGTGTCGTTCACGCCGCGCTGGAGGACGGTCTGGCAGCGGACGTGGATGCCGCGCTCAGTCATGCGGCCGAGGGCGTCTTCGGTGAATCCTGTGATCTCGTTCGGATGATTGAAGTGCGAATGCACGACGACGTCCTTGTGCAGTGTGCGGCCGAGCTCGACGACGCGTGTGAGTGCGTCGAGCCATGCGGAGTCGGTGAGGATTTTCTGCGGGAGCACGCAGAGGCCTTTTGTCGCGTAGCGGATGCGGCGGATGTTCGGCATCGCGAGCAGGCGGCGGCCGATTTGCTCGATGTGCTCGGCTTTCAAATTATACGTGTCGCCGCCGCTGATGACGATGTCCTCAAGCTGCGGCTGCGATTCGATATAGGCGAACGCCGCATCCCAGCGCGTGGCTCCCGCACTGAGCTTCATTTTTTCCACGACCTCGGTATCGCCGCCGACGGCGTAGCTGCGCGTGCAGAAGCGGCAATAGACCGGGCAGCTCGGCTGCGGGAGGAAGAGCGCCTTGTCCGGGTAGCGGTGCGTGAGGCCGGGGACGGGCGAGTCTTCGCGCTCGTTCAGCGAGTCGAAGCGCAGCATCGGGTGATCGGGTTCCTGCTGCGAGCGGAGGGGGAGGAATTGCGAGCGGATGGGATCGGTGAGCGGCGCGGCCCAGTCCGCGAGCGCGAGGAGGTAGGGCGAAATGCGGAGCGCCATCGGCGCATGCGCGATGCCGGCTTCGAGGTCGGCGTAAAATGTCTCCGGCACGAGCGTGCCGAGGGTTTCCCGCAACTGGCGGGCGTTGGTGACTGTGTGGCGCTGCTGCCACTGGTGGTTCCCGAATTCCGCCGCGCTCACCTGCGCCCAGACGGGAATCGTGCGCCAGAATTCATCGCGTCGGAGCTCGCGATGCTCAAGCCCGGCACGGGGCTGGAGGTGCGGTGCGGCGGACGCGGGGGGATCAACGTGATGGGAATCGAGGAGGTTGGCAGGCAGATTCATGGCTTGTGGCTTGTTGAGAAAAGGGACGCGGCTCCTCAAAGCAGAAACCAGCGCACGGGTTGGAATCAATCCGTGGGACGAAGAACCCTGAGCTGACGCGCGAAAGGAAAGGCTTTCACTGATGGCTTTGGAATCGGCGCTGACGATTGTCGCGGATGCCACGGACTGCAAGCCTGTGTTTTTTCAAACGCGGGCGCGCCGCTCCTTGGGTTGCCCGCCTCCTGCCGTCGGCGGCTGCTAATAGACTTCCACCGGCGACCGCTTGCCATCCTCGGGGCTGCGCTGGGCGGCACGTTCGGGGCCGAGCGTGGCAATGCGCAGGTCCATCACTTCGGCGTCCCGACGGCGGAATTCGGCTTCGTCCCACGGGTCGGGCTTCACGAGCTTCGCTTTCAAAGCGGTGACGCTCGCGAGCGCGCGATCCAGATCGGCGCGCGGGACATTTCCGAGGAAGCCGTGCGCCTTTTCCACCATCTCGACGCGGTGGCAGATCATCGCGATGTCGTTGCCGGCGGTGATCGCGAGCTCGATGACTTTTTCCAGGCCCGTGTCGCCGGTGCCGTACGGATTCAGGATCGCGCCCATGTCGAGGTCGTCCGTCATCACGAGTCCGCGGAAGCCGAACTCGCCGCGCAGCAGGTCGGTG
>BJFP01000058.1 GCA_014189875.1 Verrucomicrobiota bacterium
GTGCTTTCGCCCACCTTGGGACGCGGCTTCTGCCTGGCTTTCTTCACCGGCACGAGCATGGCCACCGCATTCTTTCCGCGGGCAATGATGAACTTCCTGCCCTTCTCCACATCCGCAAGATAGCGGGAGAGGTGCGTCTTGGCTTCGTGGGTGGTGATTGTGGTCATGGCTGTGAGATTACCGCCGCCGGCATGTTATTCAACTTAGTCCATCTTGTAATCCCTCCCGCGCACCTCGCGGAACTGCGGGCTGCGGACGATCGACTCGATGACGGTGGCGACGCCGTGATCGCCGGCCTTGAGCTGGGTGAGCATGGAGGTGATCAGCGGCTGGTCGGAGAGTTGCACGCTGCGTCCGAGCGCGTAGCCGAGGAGCTTGCGGCTGAACTGGCGGAGGAAGTCCTCGCCGCGCGCGGTTGTGAGGTAGGCGCGGAGGCCGTCGAGGCCCTCGATGGTGGTGCCGTTTGGCAGATTCGTGCGGGTGTCAATCGCGAGCCCGGCCGCATCCTTGCCGCGGGCGCGGCCGATGGCATCGAAACCCTCCAGCGCAAAACCGAACGGATCGATCCGCCTGTGGCATCCGGCGCATTTTTCGTCGCTGCTGTGACGTTCGATGAGCTGGCGCTCGGTGAGTCCGGCGGGCGCCTCCTCGGGCAGGATGGGCACGCCTTTCGGCGGACGCGGCAGTTTCTCACCGAGGACGACTTCGCTGAGCCAGTTGCCGCGCAGGATGGGACTGGTGCGCGAGGCGCCGCTCTGTTTCGCGAGCGTGCTGGCAAACCCGAGGATGCCTCCACGGCCCTTTGCGCGAACGCCATCGACGCGCCGCCAGTCATTCCCTTTCGCATCGAGGCCGTAATGCTTCGCGAGCGCCCCGTTCACGAACGTGTGATCCGCATCGAGCAGCGAAAGCACGGGGCGGTTCTCCTGGAACAGATCCATGAAGAAGCGCACGGCCTCCTCCTGCATGTCGCCGCGCAAACTCACGAACGTCGGGAAATGGCGCTCGCTCTTTTCATCGAGCGTCGCGACATCGCGCACGTGCAGCCACTGGCATCCAAACTCCGTGGCAAGACGGCGCACCTTCGCATCCTTCATCATGCGCCTGGCCTGCGCCGCCAGCACTTTGGGATCGCGCAGCGTGCCATTCATGGCGAGGGAGCGCAGTTCATCGTCCGGCGCCGACGCCCAGAGAAAGTAGCTGAGGCGCGTGGCGAGCTCCCAATTACTCACCGCGCCGGTCTTGTCCGGCGCTTTCTCGCCGCGATACAGGAACGCGGGCGAGGTGAGCACGCGGACAAGCATGAGGCGTGGCTCGAAGGCCATGAGACCGGCGATCTCCTTTTCCGTGAGGGAACGCCTCCAAGCCTTCTCCGCAAAGGCGAGCACGGCGGCTTTTTGCGGCTCGATGACGGCCTTCTTCTGCTCCTTGAATTTCGCGGCGGCGGCCAGGATGGGCTGGCGCATCGGCTCGAAGGCCTTGGGGTCGGCGTCCTGCGTGGCGTATTGCCATAGCTGATCGAAGACATCGACCTGCTTGAGCGGAGCCTCGCTGACGAAAAGCAGATCATCCCATGCACGGTCGAGTTCGCGGACCTCGGAGTCGGCCAGCATGAGGCGGCGCAGATGCTCGTCTTCGCGGTAAAACAGCGTGAGCGTGACTATTTCATCCACGGGCACGATGCGCGGATAGCAGAGGAAAATGGGGAACAGGGCGCGGAACTCGTCGAAGGCAGATTCGAATCGGCGACGGGCCTCGCTGGCGTCGTTCACGATGACCGGTTCGCTGTGCCGGGTCACGAGGTTGTTGTCGGACCACTGGCCGCCCTTGAGCGATGTCTCGGATTTGCCCGCGACGGGGCCTGTCGCGCCATCCGGCTTCTGCGAGAGCACCTGCATCTGCACGCTTCCGGCGGTTTTCGATGCCAGCCTGCCGGTGACGACAAACTCGGCGCCATTCGCGAGTGCGGCGGGGATCCGGACTTCGAGGACGGAGGGCGCCTTGGCCTTCAAGTCGGCCGGTTGGGACTGATCCGGCCGCTCCTTGGGAAGACGCGGCGACAACGGCGAATTGAGCGGGAAGTCCTTTTCCAGGAACTGCCGCACCTTGGCCGCGAGTTCCGGCGATGGGTTCTTGCGCCACTCCGCAATGGGTGCGGGCAAGTTGGGCGCGCCACCCACCGCAACCGGCTGGCTGAGAAAGTGCCACGGACCATGCGGATTGCCCGCGAGGATGTTTGGCGACACGTCCTTTGCGAGGTCCCACGTCTTCGCGCCGTCGCTGAGCGTCAGATTGACGGCAGTGAGGTCGCAGATGTGGCTGCCATCCTTCGGGCCGATGACCAAAGCGACGACCTGTCCGGCCTCGACACGCAGGTTCTCGAACGGGCCGAGTTTGAAAACCTCTTTTCCCTTCGTTTCGCCTTTCACGAGGACTTCGCTGATGGGGCCGCGACGCACTTCGAGCGCCCAGGTGACGCCGTTGCCGCATTCGGTATCCGCGTCGCTGACATCGCCGTGAACACGCAGCGTGCCGGCCTTTTCGCAGCGCCAGGCGATGACCGAGGCGCGCGTGGGCGACGGATGCGTGGCGATGCCGTGGGCCTTCATCTCGCCAGGGGTCAGCACGGTGGCGTCCGACGAGTTCGCGAGCACGGCGAGATCCTGGTCGCCCTGCCAGCCCTTGATGAAGTTGTAGTCCGGCGTTCTCTCCATCTTCTTCGTCAGCAATGGCTCGAGCTTCGGGGTGCCGTAGCCGAGATATTCGCGCCATGCCGCGGTCATGGCGGGATCGGCGGCGTCCTTGCCGGCTGCGATGGCGGCGAGGCACTGCTCGGTGCTGGCGATGACTTTCGCGCGTTGCGCTTCGAGGTCCTTCACGAGCGCAAGCAGGCCGCTGATGGGCAGATCGGGTCTGCCCTTGGCGACAAGGCGCGGGTTTTCCCAGACGACCTCGTCATCCGCGCTGCCGTCCCCTGCGTCGGAGGTCGCAAGGTAGAGCGTCACGTCGCGATCCGGGGTGAGCTTCACGCGCATCTCGTGCTTGGACACGAGCGGCGTCACCGGCTCCTGCCATGACTTCGGGCCATTGAGCTTGCCGATGTGGCCGACGTTGGCGAATCGCCACATGGCTCCCTGCCACGGTTCGATGTCGGCGGCCGCGAGCTTTTTCTCGCGGAACTTCGCGCGCAGCGGATCCAGCAGCACGGACGGCTTCGTGCCCGTGAGTGCCTCGCGGAGGATTTGGAGGTACTTGGGGCTCAGCCCGTCGGCGCTGCCGCGGCCCTGCAGCGCATCGAGATATTTCGCGAGCGGCAGACGCCCGTTCCCGGTGCCGGTGTCGAGCTTGATGCCCTGGGCGACAGTTTGCGAGCCATCCCCGGTGGTCGTGTGTTTCGCGTAAATGGCACGGATTCGGCGGAGGGATTCATCCGTCCAATCCTGCGCCGAAGTGCTCGGCGACCAGCGAAGCCCGTTCGGGGTGAAAACGGCGTGCGCGGCGATGTCCTTGGCGGCGCCGAGATACTTCGTGAGCAGCGCGGGCGACATGACGAGCGCCGCGCCGGTGTTCGTGAATCCTTCGCCTGCGGCGCCATCGACGGGGAACTCGCTGAGGGGATCGAGCGACTCCACGCCCGTCAAATCGCGGATCGTGTAGCTGTATTCCATGTTCGACAGCCGCCTCAGCACCACGGGGCCGGGATCGCCCGCGTTGGCGAGCGCCACCTCGTCGAGCATCGCCCGCATCCAGCCCGTGAGCAGCTTCATCTGCTCCGGCGAAGGCCGCGGCTTGTCCTTTGGCGGCATCTCGCCGTCGCGAATCTGTTCCAGCGATCGCTCCCACACGACCGGATCGTGCTTCACAAGCGCGACCGAAGTGAATCGCTCCAGGTCCAGATCCCCCTTCTGCTTCTTCGTCGAGTGGCACGTGATGCAATACTCCTCCAGCATCGGCCGGATGGTTTGCTGGAAGACCTGCCTTTGATCGGCAAAGGCATGGGAGGCAAAAGACGCGATGGCAATGAGTGCCATCCATTTTTTGCAGTGCATCTTCTTGCCGGTCCTCATGCGATTGTCAGGTTGCCTGCTGGTTTCATGGCTGCGTCTCCAGGGTTGCTCCGGGACGGTGATGGTGAAGTTGGCGGTGCTCATGAGAGGCGTTTTCGCTTTTGTGGGAAAGGGAGTTGATGGGACGTCAAAGGCATCTTCCGCCGGTTCAGACACCCGGAAGCCGCTCGGTCGAATCGTTGAAGCGGTCGAGCTTCAGGCCGCCCCAGTCCATGAGGCTGAGGAACAGGCTGCACATGCGGCGGTTGGGCGCACCGGAGAAGTCGAGCGCGCGGCCGCCGCGGAGCTTGCCACCGGCCCCGCCGAGCAGGACGACCGGCAACTGCTTGGATTCATGGTTGCCGTGCAGCATGCTCGAACAGTGCATGATGGTCGTGTTGTCGAGCAGCGTGCTCTCGCCTTCGCGGACCTCCGCCATCCGCGCGCAGAGATAGGCGAGCTGGGACATGAAGAACTGGTTGACCGCGACGAGTTCCTTGGGCTGGGTGTGGGCCATCTGGTGATGCTGATCTTTGGCACCGACGTGCGCGTGCGTGAGGATCGAGCCGTCGTTGCAATACTTGAGAGTCGCGATCCGCGTGGAGTCGGTGCGGAAAGCGAGCAGCACAATGTCGTTCATGAGCCGCCAATATTCCGGGATTTCGCCGGGAATCCCGTCAGCCGGGCGCGGGCGATCGGGGGCGGTCAGGCTCGGTTTCCAGTCGCCGGCATCGCGCTCCTTGCCGGCCCGTTTGATGCGGCTTTCGATCTCGTGGACGCTGCCGAGATACTCCTCGAACCGCTGACGGTCCGTGAGTGAGAGCCGCTTGCGCAGGGACCGGGCGTCTTCGAGCACGGCATCGACGACGCGGCGGTCGCCGCGGTTGCGGTCGGTGCGGAAGAGCTGATCGAAGGCCAGTGCCGGCCGCGTCTCGGTCCAGGTCGGCGACACCTCCGAGCTCCAGGAGATGTGCGAGCTGTAGAGCAACGGATGCCCGTCCTGGAGGCCGGGGATCGCATCCTCGCAGCCCAGCACCAGCGACGGGATTCGGGTGCGGTCGCCGATCCGCTGCGCCATCACCTGGTCGAAACTGACACCCGTGCGGACCTCGGTCTTCGACATGGGCGCGCCGCTGAGCATGTTCCCCGTCTGCATGCAGTGGATGACTCCGTTGTTGGCCTGTTCGTTCCACAGTCCGCGGAGGAAGACCATCCGCTCCTTCCATGGCGCCAGCGGAGTCAGGCAGGGCCCGAGTTCCATGGCGGCACCCTCCCCCTTGGCCCACCAGTGCCCCGAGTGGAAGCCCATGCCGGTGAATGTGACGAGCGTGCGTGTCGGCGGCTGATTGGCAGTGCTCGCAGCCCGGACCGGGCGCATGCAATCGAGCAGAGGCAATGCGAGGGTCGCTCCGATGCCGCGGAGCGCGTGGCGGCGGCTGATGAGCCAGTTGTTGCGTTGGATGTTCATGGGGTGAGTTTGGGTCGAGGTTCGGCGGTTCAGAAACAGGCGGATGGTGACGAATGGCTGGTGTCAGGGCGATGTCGCGACGGCGACCGCCGGCCGGATGCAGCGAAACTGCTCGCTGCGGACGATGACGAGCAGGGCGTCCGACCAGCGCCCGCCGGCGGCCATTGTCCTGGTCAGTTCATCGACAAGCTTCCGGTCCGACAACTTCACGGCGCGGCCGAGCGCGTAGCCCGTCAACTTGTGGGCAAGCGCCCGCAGCACATCCTCGCGCCGGGGGCCGGCGACGTAGGCCCGCAGGCCGGCGAAGTCGTCGATCTCGGTGCCGTCGCGAAGCGTCCCCCGGGTGTCGCCCGGCTTCAAGTCGCGGGCGGGCCGGAACCGGCCGAGGGCGTCGAACCGCTCCAGCGTCATGCCATAGGGATCAATGCGCGCGTGGCAACCGGAACAGGCTGGATCCTGACGGTGACGCTCGGTGATCTCGCGCACGCTGAGCCCGGCGGGCGCGGACTCGGGCAGCGGCGGCACGTTGGGCGGGACCTTCGGCAGTCGCTCGCCGAGTATCTGGGCCATCCACGCCCCGCGCTTGATGGGGCTCGTGCGGGCGGCCGCCGACTGCTTGGCGAGCACCGCGCCGAAGCCGAGCAGCCCGCCGCGGCCGTAGGCGGAAACCTTTTCGACGCGACGCCACTCCGGACCGCTTACGCCGGGGATGCCGTAGTGCTTGGCGAGGACGTCGTTGACGACCACGGCGTCGGCAGCGATCACGTCGGCGACCGGGCGGTCATTTACCAGGAGATCCTCGAAGAACCGCACCGGCTCCTCGGCCAGCGTGTCCCGCAGGGCCGGCGTGAACTCGGGAAAGTGCTTCAAGCTCCGGCCGTGGTTGGCGACGAAGTCCCGCACCCCGAGCCAGCGGGCGCCGAACTCCTCGGCCAAGCCGCGCATCCGGGCGTCCTTCACCATCCGGCGCAACTGCTGCTCCATGACCGCCGGCTCGTGGAGCCGCGCTGCCTTCGCCCGCAGCTCGTCGTCGGGGATCGAGTCCCAAAGCAGGAAGCTCAGCCGCGTCGCCAGTTCGTCGCCCGATACCGGTTGCCAGCGCGGACCGGTGGCCGGTTTTTCCACCCGGTAGAGAAACCACGGCGACGAGAGGACGCGGGCGAGCGCGGCGCGGAACGCCGGATCGTGCTCGACGCCGTCTTTGCGGTCGGCGCGGTAGGCCGCGAGAATCGCCTCGCGTTCCTCGGCGTCGAGCGGCCTGCGCCACGCCCGGGCGGCGAAGGCGGGAAGCGCCTCGAGATGCCCCGTCTCCGCCGCGATCTGGGCCGCGCGGAGTTCCTTCACCTCCCGTTTGATCTGTTCATCGAACAACTGGATGTAGAAGAACATGATCCGCGCGCCGTCGTTCGGCTTTCGGTAATACTGCACGATTTCCTCATACATGCGCGGAGTGGCGAACGCGTCCTCGCTTACGAACCGCAGTTCACTCCACAAGCGGTCGAGTTCCGCCCGGCCTGCCCCGTCGAGAAGGAGCCGACGCAGCGGCTCGTCTTCGCGGTGGTACATGAAAACGCTGCCTTGGGCGTCCCGCGGGACGATCGGCTCGAAGAGGACCGCCGGCGGAAAGAGGGCGCGAAACTCCGCGGCCGGCCTGGCCCGCTCGGCGGCGACGCGCGGATGGACGATCTGCGCGGCCCGCGGGTCGCCCGGCGTCGCTTTGGCGACCGGCTCGGCAAGGTTGCCGCCGCCGCCAGTGGCGGCTATCAGGAAAGCCTGAACCGCGGCCGATTCCGGACTGCCTTCGTCGAGGCTCACGTCAGCGCGGAGAAACCGCGGCAGCGTGAGCGACTTCTGAAGCGGAGCCGGCAGTTTCCTCAGATCGATGACGACTTCGGCACCCGCCGCCGTGACCAGCGCCGACTTTGGCACCGGTCGGCCCTGCGGATGAATTCCAAACTTGATCCCGGACGCCTCGACGGCGGCTCGCAATTCCGGCTGCTCCGCCAGCACCAGCGTGGGCCCGTCGCCTCCTTCCAACCGCAGCCGGTCCCAGACCACGAAGGTGTCGGGCTGCGCCGGAGCAACTGGCAACGCGACCAGCCGGAATAGCGCTTCGCGGGCGGCGCCCTCGACCCGCTCGCGGGCGACCACGCGGCGCAGATCCTCCCATGCGGGAAAGCCGTTGCCGACGGCGATGACGGCATTCTTCTTGTAGTTGCCCAGAAACAGTTGCTCCTGCGTGGCCTTGATCGCAGCCAGGACCGGCGCCGGATCGGTGGTTGCCGCGCGCCATTGCCCCCGGATGGGGTCGAGCATGGGCGAAACGGTCTTCCCGCTGAGCCCCGCCCAGAGCGCGGCAAGGTACGTGGGGTTTAGTTTTTCCTCAGCCGCGACCGCGGCGATGGCGGAAGCGCCACCGCTGGTGAGCCTGTCGCGGTGGCGCAGGGTCGCCGCGAGGTGCGCCGCAAGCGGCGGCTCCCCGTTGGGCCCGGCTTTGCGGGCGTGGAAACTGCGGAGCGACTTGAGCGCCTCCTCGGCCCAAGCCGGGCGGTCCGGGGAGGCGGAAAAGCGGAAGCCCTTGGGCAGAAGCACGGCCCGCGCCGCCACATCGCGGGCCGCCAAGTGGTACCGCTCGACTAGGCCGGGAGTCACCGGCATCGCGTCACCGACGTTGGCAAAACCCTCGCCGCCGACGCTGTCCGTGGGAAATTCGCGAGCCCTAGTCGGCCGCATGTCCACGCCGGTGAGATCGCGCACCGCGTTGTCATACTCGGTGTTGCTCAGCCGGCGCAGCGTCACCGGCCCGGGGTCGCCGGCCCGCGAGGCCGCCTCGGCATCGAGCGCTGCCGCGACCCAGCCCATCAGTTGTTCCCGCTCGACCTGGCTCGGCTGCGGGGCCTTCTTCGGCGGCATGTCACCCTCGTTCAACCTCTCGGCGATCTCCGCGAGCACCTTGGGCTGTGCGAAGATCGCCTTTGCGGTAGCCAGGCTCGTGATGTCGAGATCGTTGTCCTTGGGCTCCTTGCCGTGGCATTTCCCGCAGGTCTTCACCAGCAACGGGTGAATACGCTCCGCATAAGCCTTCGCCCGGTCAGCCGCACCATCGGCAGCAGCAGCGGAGAGCGTGAGGCACACGACTAAGGAGGGAATGAGGAATCGGATCGTCGGGCTCATGGTTGGAGCGGTGAGTGGAAGTTCGTGACGCTGGGGAAAATCATCCATTCTGCGGCAGCACCGGCAGCCACTCGCGCCAGCTGAGGACGTGCTCGCGCATCTTCCGCTCGCAGACCGCCGGGGATTCCGTGCGGAAGCACTTCAGCAAATCGCGATGGGAAGAAACCGTCTCCTCGCGCGTGCCGCGCGTCTGAATCTGCTTCGAGCGATGAAGCCGCCCGAGCCAAAGCTCCAGCTCACTGCGCAGTGTATGCCAAAGCTTGAGCAGCCGCGCATTTCCACATGCCGCCAGGATGATTTCATGAAAATCCAGGTCCAAATGCGTCACCTTGATCAGCGACGACGCCTCAATCGTGGCCTCGATGTTCTGTTCCATCGCCGAAGCATCTACCCGCAGCGAAGGAGCCGCCAGCCGAGCCGCCACCGGCTCCAGCGCGAGCCGCAGTACATACAGCTCCTCAAAATCATGCGGCGAAAGCTCCTTCACATAAGCCCGTCCCGTGTCGCTGAACTCGATCAACCCTTCCCGCTCAAGCGCAAACAATGCCTCACGAACTGGCACGCGGCTTACGCCCAGGCGTTGCGCGACAGCCGATTCAGCCAGAAGGCTTCCAGGTTCTGCGGTTCCGCTGAGAATCTCCTCCCGCAGACGCAAGGCCGCGGAATCTGAACGCGAAGGCGGGGGAGGCAAGGTGCTCATACGGTATACCGTCTGTGGATTGCGAACGGTATCCCGTCAAAATGTTTTTTCAGACATGCTGGAAGATACACCCGAAACCTCTGTCGTCGCCCTGCTGGAAAAGGTGGGATCACGCGACGCTTCCACGAATTGCAGCAGGGTGCTGAAGGCTACGACAATATCTTCTTCACCACCTCGCCATAGACATCCGTGAGCCGGACTAGACAACGAGCGTGTCGTCGAGCAGACCGCGCGATTTGAGAACCTCGATCAGTGCCACGCATGGCCGATCGATCTCAGCGCAGGTCTTCGGCAGCGCGCCGCGGATGTCGCCGCGCTGATCCCATCCGCCCATCGTCACCTGCACGAAGCGCACGCCCGCTTCGCTGAGCCGACGCGCGAGCAGGCACGCGCGACCGTATTTGTCCCGGAGCGGTCGCGTCGATTCACAAGCTGCTCGGTGGCTTCTACGCCCTCCACATCGCAAGATGGGAGACCAAGGCGGAGGTGAGCCAGTTCACATTTCCAGCGCAGCGCGCGTCTCTGGAGAGGTTCATGGAATCATACGATCTTTCAGAAATAAGGAGACTGGGAATAAGGGCTGAAAAAGCAGGATGGCGTGGTTGGGGGAGCGCACGCGCCTCGCGTGCCGTATTCCGCGCCCTCGCGGAATACACGCGGCGACCCAAGGCGTTCCGAATGCCTGTGGACGCCCGGTGTGCCGCGCGGGGCGCACGGCACGGCGCGCGAGGCGCGCGCGCTCCCCATGCACGCCGCTCTGCATCCCATTCGTCCCGTTAATTCTGAAAGCTGGTATCAGTGGCGGACCTGGGGTGGAACCGCTTCCTGTGGCTGGAATGGAACGGTGAATTCCTCGGCGCGGAAGTGGACCGGTACTATCGCGGAATCCATTTTTCCGGCCCGTGGTGTTTCGAGCTGGAGGACGAAACGCCGTTGACGTTCTGCACCAGTCTGAATCACACCCTACGGCTTCGGCTTAGCATCCCGGGCCGGTTTTCGAGCTGAGGCTGGCGACCGATCCTCCGGCGGGGACTGGATGAGCTTCGGCTTCGGCGCGGACGCCGGCGTGTCGCCGGGCGGAGTCGTCGGCGCGGGGACTGCAACCGGTGGCGCGGGAACCGTCGGCGGCGGAGTGTTCGGTGCGTTCGGTGCGCCGTTGGAAGCGGCGGGTTTCGGCACCTCGATCAGCGAGGCATTCAGCGCGTCGAAGTCCGGCTTGCTCAGCAGGAACGTGCCCGGCTTTCCGTCGAGCGTCGTGTTCCAGGTTTCCTCCGGCGTGTTTTTTCCGACGCTGAGCTTGCCGGCCTTCTTGTCGGCGAGGGTGAAAGTGACCGTCACGTTCGGCTTGTCGAGGCCCTGCTCGGCGGCGTTCGTCGCGCCGGCCCAGCCCACCGCGTGCAGGTTTGCGAGCGTGTTCACGAGCGACTCCGCGGCGCCCTGGCTCACGGTGCCGTCGCCCTTCGCGAGCTTCCACTTTTTGTCCTTGTCGCGATCGAAAGTGAGCGTCGGCTGGCCTGCGCGCGTGACGTCAAAGCTCGTGACATCCTCGGCCTTCAGCTCCTGCACCTTCAGTTCCTGCCACTGGAGCGGGTCGGTCCACACCTCCTCGAGGAGCAGCGCGGGCACCGCCACGATGAACGGTTCCTCGTCGAGCTTCGCATAGCCCGCCGCGCCCTCGAATTTCCCGAGGATCAGTTTCGCGAGCGGACGATCGCCGGGCTTCGTCTCCGGCGTGCCTTCCGTCGAATAGCTGCTCAGCGTCACCGTCGCGACCGGCGCGTCGAGGCCGTACTGCTTCGCGTCGCCGGCCACGTCCGCGACGAAGCGCGCGACTTTCATCGTCGTGAGATGGGTGAGCAGCTTATTCGCCGCGCCGCCGTTCGCCGGCTTGTCGGGTTGCTTGTCCATCTTGCGCACCCACTCCTCGCCGCTGCGGCCGAGGACGATCTTCTCGCGGCCCGGTGCTTCGATGGTGATGCGATCCACCATGTCGCTCTGCACGCGCATGATGTTCTGATCGCGCAAATCATTCGGCTGCGCTTCCAGCAGCGACTCGATTGCCACGGGCACAGTGAAGACGCCGTCGCGCGACGAGAGCTTCACATAGACGTGCGTGGGCGTCGCCGCTGCCGCCGGCACCTCGGGCTCCTTTTTCTCATCGTTCTTTTTCTCGGCGGGCTTCTCGATCTTCTTCGCATTGCCGATCTGGAGAATGACGGGATCCTTCACACCCTCGGCGGTGAAAGTGACGGTCGCACGCGGCTCGTTCAGTCCGAACGACGCGAGATCCTTCGTGTCGGCAACGAACTCATCAATGCGCGGCGTCGTCGCGTTCGAGATGAGATCATTCACCTTCTGATCATCCGCGCGGCCCTTGAACGGCTTCGTGAGCGACCAGTGGTTCGATGTCTTCTCGACTTCAAATTCGCCCTTCGCCGTCTTGATGCCGACCTTGTTCACCTGCGTCGCGGTGAGGTCGCTCAGCTTGTGATCGCGCCAGTCCTTCGCGCCCTTCGCGCCCTGGTCGCGCAGATCCTTCCCGGCGACGTACGCCGTGTCCTTGCCCTCGACGCGCATGTACACCTTCCCCTCCACCGCGGTGTCCTTCCCGATCAGCAGCTCCACGGGATTCTTGCCGTTCAGCCTGATGCTCACCTCGCCCTTCGTAAGCCCGAAGGTCTCAAGCGTGCCGCCTTTGCCGGCAGGCACCGCGTCCATACGCAGGCTTTCGAGCGAAGTGAACAGCGTCGAGATCGCGAGCGAATCCACGCGGTCCTTCACCGGCGAGTCGAGCAGCCAGTTTCCGTCGGGCGACTTCGTGAGTTGAAGCGTGCCCTCGCTGTTGCGGATCGTCACCGACGTGACCGAGTCGCGATCGATCTGCACGACCCGCCCCTTCTTATCCTTCTTCGCGTCGGTGCCTTCGAAGTTTTTGTCGAACCATTTCAAATAGACGAACAGCCCGGCGAGGAGGACGAACAGGACGAGTGTGTTGCGGGTTTTCATGGCTTGGAAAAAATGGGGCTTAGTCCTGCGGTTTCACGCGGCGCTTTTGTTCGAGCGTGTTTGCGACCGCGGCTGCGACGCCGATGGCCACCGCGATGCCGATCGTGATCCAGAATGTCGGCGACATCTTCAGCGTCGGCTTCCACAGCCCGAGCCGCCATTGCACCGTGAGCCACGACGCGATGAACCCGAGGAACACCACCGCGAGCCATAGCGTCAGCGCGAGGATGTTTTTTCCCGAGCGCCACATGAGGTGGTAGAGGCCGAAGACCGCGATCATCACGGGGATGAACAGCATGACCCACCAGCGGATCGTGCCGATCTGCGCGTCGGAAAGTTTCAGGCTCTGCTTCTCTTTCACCTTCGGCGGGAGGCTGATCAGGTTGTCGCGGTTCAGCAGCCAGTTCACGCTGTTCAGTGCGAGTTCGAGGCTCGCCTGTCCGGTTTGCAGGCCTTTGTCCGAGAGAAAATCACCATTGCCAAAGACGACCATGCGCGAGGTCTCCAGTTTCACCTTCGGGTCGCCGGAGCCGCCGCGCTCCACCGCGACGCCGAGCGTGAGCGGGCCGGGGTGATCGCGCTTCGGGTCGAACATCGGAATGTTCGTGCGGTTGCCCGGAGTGTAGTCCATCTCGCCCCAGAATCCTTCGGGCGCGGTGAGCAGGCCCGTGAGGCGGAGGTTGGCGGTCTTTTCGAGGTTCCGATCGAGGGCGAGCGACTGCGTCGGACCAAACATGTCCGATCCCACGCCTTCGAGGCCCTTCGTGATCGGCGAACCCTGGTTCATCACGACGGCTTCGAGCGGCTGCATCCCGGCCATGTTCCCGAGGCTCACCACGCGGATCACGGCGTCGTTTTGCAGGCGCGCGCCGCGCACGGCCAGCCATTCGTTCAGGTTCGGCGTCTTGTTGTTTGTCCAGCCGGCGCAGATGAAAATGCGGCCCTTCCGCTCCCAATATTCCGTGAGCAGCTTCAGGTCGCGCTCAGAGAAATCAAACCTCGGCCCGAGAATCGCGATCATGCTCGCGTCATCGGGAATCTTGTCTTTGTCCGCGAGCTTCAGCGTGTCGAACTTCAGGTTCTGCCGTGTGAGGAATTCGCGGAAGCCGGCCAGCTCACGCGAGCTGCCGTCGTATTCGCCGTGCGCGGCGACGAGGTAGAGCTTGTTCTGCTTCGTCTCCGTGAGTTCGAGCAGCGTGCTCGTGAAGACCTGCTCGCCCTTGAAGCCGAGCATCTGCGGCTGGCGGCGCATCATCATCGCCATCTCGTCCAATTGCTCGAACTCCGCGAGGTCGCCGCTGTTCACGAACTTGTGCCGTCCCTCGTACGTAAAGATCACCACGTTCTCGTTCGCGCCGAATTTGTACTGCGCCTGGAGTTCCTTGGCACGCGAGAGGTTCGCATACGGGTCCACTTCCTCGACGGTCAGCTTGCCCTTCGCGGCGAACTGATACTCGCGGAGCAGCAACTGCGCGTCATTTTCCACCTCGCCGGCCATCGCAAACATCACGATCACCTGCACCGGCTTCTCCAGTGTGCCGAGCAGCGCCTTCGTCTGCGGGCTGAGGGTGATGTTCTTGCCGCGGCTCCAGTCGAGGCGCGCATAATATTTGTTGCCGAGCCAGTTCAGCATCACGAGCGCCGCGATCACGAGCGCGATTTGCACGATGATGTTGAAGCCCACCTCGATCCGTCCGGAGGACGGAGCCGTCGGCTTTGCGGGTTGCAGGGAGTTGTTCTTTTCCATGGTTCGTAAAATGGGAGGTGCCGTGGACTAGGAAGCCTTCAGCTTGCGGCTGTGGAAGACATGGTGCGTGAGCAGCACGAAGAACCCGGTCGCCGAGAGGTACCACACGATGCGCCGCGTATCCACGAGGCCCTTCGAGAAGTCCGCGAGGTGCTTGATCGGATCGAAAAACTCCGCCACTTGCCCGACACGCGGATCCGTCACATTCAGCAGCCGCGCGATGATCATCGGGATGAAGATGTAGAGAATCGTGACGACCAGCGTGATGACCGCCGCATTGATCTGATCCCGCACGAGCGAACTCGCAAACACGCCGATGCTGATGAACAGCATCCCGAGCATCATCAGCAGCAGGTAGGTGCTCACGATGGCGCCCAAACTTTTCGCCGCGACCGCGGTCGGCGCGACGACGTGGAAGACCCAGAAGCACGCCGCCGTCGGCACCAGCAGGATCGCAAAAAAGATCGAGGCGCCGAAAAATTTTGCCAGCACCACATGCCAGTCCTTCACGGGCGCAGTCATGAGCATCTCGACGGTGCCGAGGCGGAATTCCTCGGCGAAGGACCGCATCGTGATGAGCGCGGCGATGAACGCGAAGACGAAGATGAACAGCGCGTTCAGGAAGACGATCTCGAGGACGGTGACATCGGCCGGCTGCTTGTTCAGCACGGTGATGTAGCTCTGGAAATTGAAACCCATCAGGCCCGCGAACAGCGCGATGACCACGTATGCCACGGGCGTGTAGAAGATGCTGCGCAGTTCGCGGAGGAGTTGGACGAGGAATGTTCTCATGCGGTGTGTATCGGAAAAATGGCGGTTCGTGCGCGACGGTTACTTGTCCGCGGTTGTGAGGTCGGCGAACACGTCCTCGAGCGTCGCGCTCTTCTGGTGCAGGTCGCGCACGGCCCAATTGCGCTCGCGCGCCAGCTTCATGATCTCCTCGCCGGGCTTCGCGTTCGCATCGAGCCGCAGCTTGAAGATCGTCCATTCGCCATCGCTTGTCTCCGTCACATCCTTCACGCCTGCGACGCTTCGCAACGCACCCGCCGCACCGTCGCCCGCGCGCGCTTCGAGGCGCAGTTCGCCGACGGAGCGGTGGTTCTTCATCAGGTTCTCCGCCGTGTCGGATGCGCGGATCGTCCCGCGATGGATCACCACGACGCGCGAACACATCATCTCCACCTCGGGCAGGATGTGCGTGCTGATGAGCACCGTGCGCTTTTCCGCAAGGTTCTTGATCAGCTCGCGCACCGTGCGGATCTGGTTCGGATCGAGGCCGATCGTCGGCTCGTCGAGGATGAGCAAATCCGGATCATGCACGAGCGCATCCGCGAGGCCGACGCGCTGGCGGTAACCTTTGGAGAGCGAGCCGATGAGCTGCTTCTCGCGATCCGCGATATGGCAGAGATCGAGCACGTCGCCGACGCGTTCGCGCATCTTCGAGCGCGGCACGCCCTTGAGCGCGGCGCGGTAGCGCAGGTATTCGCCGACCTTCATGTCGGGATAGAGCGGCGTGTTTTCCGGCAGGTAGCCCATGTGCCTGCGCGCCTCGATGCTCTCATCGAAGACATCGAATCCCGCGATGCTCGCGCGTCCGCTCGTGGCCGGGAGGTAGCTGGTGAGGATTTTCATCGTCGTGCTTTTCCCCGCGCCGTTCGGCCCGAGGAAGCCGACGATCTCGCCCTTCTCCACCGTAAAGCTGATGCCGTCCACCGCGGTGAAGGAGCCGTATTTTTTCGTGAGCTGTTCGACTTTGATCATGAGAACGATTGGGTGTGACTGGATGCTCCGTCCTGTCGCGCGACTCCGGCTCTGTGCATGCGCACGGTGCCGGTTGACGAGGTCAACGACTGAACGGATGCTGGTTCACCGGCGGCTTTTCAGCCGCCAAGGGGGCGGACAAATAGCAGGCTCGGCGAAGTTGGCAAGAGGGTGTTTTTTGCATTCGGGGGATGCGGGATTTCGGGACAGGATTCGACCCGTTTGCGGGAAAAATGTTCGATGAAAATTTTGTCTCTCTCCCATCTTTGGACGTTGGACGTTGGACGTTGGGCGTTGGACGTTGGGCGTTGGACGTTGGACGTTGAGCCCGCCGCAGGCGCGGTGCGAATCGGGACGCGCATCCAACAACGGGAGGCCGCTGCGCGGAGCCAAACGCTCAACGCCCAACGCCCAACGCCCGACATCCAATCCCGGAAGTCGTTTGGCTCCGCGCAGCGGCCTCCCGTTGTTGGATGCGCGTCCCGATTCGTACCGCGCCTGCGGCAGGCTCAACGCCCAACGCCCAACGCCCGACATCCAATCCCGGAAGTCACCGCGCGATGAGCTGAAACGTGTCGCTCACCAGCCGCGTCCCGCGCGCGGTCTTCTGAAACCACGCGAGGCCGAAATCCGCGCGGCTCCCGGTGTCCACCTGCTTCAGCAATTTCTCGATCGCCTTCACGCTGTTCGCCTCGAAGCGCCCGACCGCCACGACGAGCATTCCCGGCTGGAGGCCCGCCACCGCCGCGGGCGACTTCGCCTCCACGTCGGTGATCAAGACGCCCGAGCTTTCGCGGAAGCCGCTGCTCGCCGCGAGCTTCTCATCCACGTCCTGCACGGCGATGCCGAAAAATCTGCGCATGAGACTCGGCTTCTCCGGCATCTTATCGCCGCGCTCGATCTTGCGGAACTCCTCCACCTTTTCCCGCACCACGCTGCCGGGAATCGCAAACCCGATGCCCTGTGTCGGCACGCCCTGCGGTGTGAACGACATCTTCACCGACGAAATCCCCACGAGCTTCCCCGCGATGTCCACCATCGGCCCGCCGCTGTTGCCGGGATTGATGGCCGCATCCGTCTGCACGAGATTTTGATATTCCACGTCGCCGACCGTCACGCTGCGGCCCTTCGCGCTCAGGATGCCGCGCGCGACGGACGAGCCGTAGCCGAGCGGATTGCCGAGCACGAGGCACGTCTG
>BJFP01000059.1 GCA_014189875.1 Verrucomicrobiota bacterium
GATTCGCGAGCCGCACGGTGCGCCGCTTGTCGAGCACGAGCACGCCTTCCTGCATCGAGGACAAAATGATCTCCAAGTTCGCCTCGGCGAGCGTGCGCTGGTTGCGGAGCTGCCCGTGCTCCCGCAGGAGTTCCTCCGCCCGTCTTGCGTGCGCGGCCTCGCGACGGCGGCGCAGCGATTCGCGACGCAGCCAAGCGAGCAGCGTGGCGAGCAGCAGGAATCCGAGGAACCAAGACATCGTGCAGACCACTAGCAGCGCATCGCCGCGATGCCCGCACAAATTTTGAAACGAACGCGCGCACCGCCCGCGAACCGCAGTCCGTGAATCCGCTGAACCGGAAAGGCGCGCACTTTCACAAGTGCGGCCCGATCACTGCGCCTCTGCGATCACGTCGGATCGCCGCCGTAACGGTTGTCGGCTTCGGTGCCGCGGAGAAAGCCCAATTCGATGAGCAGCCAAATGGAGCCGATGATCGGGATTAAAGCGACGAGGATAAACCACCCGGACTTGTCCCGGTCATGGGCGCGCTTCGCGTTCAACGCCAGGCTGGACCAGATCGCGATCACATACAACGGCACCAGCAGGACCAGCGCCCCGAGGCCCAGGGCGTCCGTGGACAGGCCAACGAGCAGGCCGAGGACGCCAAAGAGCAGAATCTGCACGAGCTGTCCGCCCCAGAATTGCCGCCGCGGGATGCGCCCCTGGAATGAAAACAGGATCTGTTTCCAAGTGAGGGGAACGAACGTTGACGTCGGGTGAATGATTTCTCCGCGGGGTGCTGCGTAAGGATTTTCCATGGCTTCTGAATCAATGGGTTGAGGGTGATTGCCGAAACTGTCCGCGGCGCTTGAAGCGATTGTGCGGAGCGGATGCAAGACCATTCCGCCGGCGATTTTCCCGCGCGATTTTTGAAAGCGGTGTTGAATCCACCCGCCCCTCCCGCTACGCATCCGCGCCGATGGCCCAGACCGCGAAGATTGACACGCTGCAGACGATCGAGATCGCCGAGGGCGTGCGGATCCAGCTCAAGCCCGCCGGCCCGTGCGTGCGCATGGCGGCATACACGCTGGATCTCCTCTATTCGATCCTGGCGATGATCATCATCGGCATCGTGGTCGGCATTGCCGGGGAAGTCTTTGGCACGCGCGTCGGACAGGGGTTCTTCTCGCTCGCGTTTTTCCTGCTGAACTGGTTTTACTTCGTGTGGTACGAAGTGCGGCGCGGCGATTCGCCGGGGAAGAAAAGGATGGGGCTGAAAGTCGTGACCACCTCCGGCTCGCCGCCGACGTTCGGCGCCTCGATGCTGCGAAATTTGCTGCGCTTCGCCGACTTTCTGCCGTTCGGCTATCTCTTCGGCGTGGCGACCTGCCTCTCGAACCGCAACTTCCAGCGCATCGGCGATCTCGTGGCGGACACGATCGTGGTGTACGACTCGAAGCCGACCAAAAAGGAAAAGGCCGCGTTCCTTGAGACAATACTGAAAAACCCCGTCGCGCATCTCGCCCCACGCGCGGTGCTCAGCCGCGAGGAGCAGTCCGCGCTCGTGCAGTTCCTCGACCGCGCCGAGCTGTGGTCCCCCTCGCGCAAAGAGGAACTCGTCGCGCATTTGCAACCGCTCACCGGCGCAACCGGCAAGGAAGGAGTGAGCCGTGCGCTCTCGATGGGCGCATGGCTGCGTGACTCATGAAACGGAACACCTTCGAGAAGGCGAATGCCGCGACGTGGGACGAACTCGATCGCATCGTCGGCGAAATCGAGAAGCGCCGCGAATCGCCCGACGCCGCGCGCGTGCCGGGGATGCTGCGGCAGGTGTGCGGCGACCTCGCGCTCACGCAGCAGCGCATGTATGGGCGGCGGCTTTCCGACCGGCTGAATGCGCTCGTCATCGCCGCATACGGCCTCATGCGCCGCGCGAGCGCGCGCAGCGGCGAGCGTGCGCTGAAATTTGTCACCGTCACATTCCCCGTCACGCTGCGCGCGGAATGGCGGCTGTTCTGGCTGAACATGGCGCTCTTCTGGATCCCGATGTTCGCATTCATCGCGGCGGCGCACTTTGATCCGCGCTGGATTTTCGCGATCGTCACCCCGTCCATGCAGGCGGACATGGACAAGATGTACAGCGCCGCCGCGCCCATCGAGGCGTTGCGGACGAAGTACGGCAGCGACTTCATGATGTGGGCGTTCTACATCCAGAACAACGTGAGCATCGGCTTCCGCATCTTCGCAGGCGGCGTGCTACTCACGCTCGGCGCGATATTTTTCGTCGGCTACAATGGCCTGCTCATCGGCGCGGTCACCGGCTACATCCACTACGCGGGCCACACGGAAAACTTCTACCGCTTTGTCGTCGGTCATTCGTCGCTGGAACTGATCGGCTTCATCATCTGCGGTGCCGCCGGGATGCGGCTCGGCCTCGCGATTTTGAAACCGGGACGCCTCACGCGGCGCGACGCAATGCGCGTCGCCGGACGCCGCGCTTTGCCGCTGCTCACGGGTGGTTCGCTCATGATTTTTCTCGCCGCGTTCGTCGAGGGATTTTGGTCCGCCTCGCATGCACCTCCGGTGGCAAAATACACGGTCGGCATCACGCTCTGGGTCCTGCTCACGCTCTACCTTTTGCTCGCCGGGAGGAATTCGGATGCAGCTTGAGGATCTCACGGCGGAGGTGCGTCCGCGCAGTCATTGGGAAGCCGCGGACCTCGGGTTCGCGCTCGTGCGCCGACATTTTCCAAAGCTGCTTGCGGGCTGGCTGCTCTGCGTCGGCCCGCTCTGGGCCGTGCTGCTCACGCTCATGAAGTGGCTCCCGCCGGGGCTCATCATTTTCGTGATCTGGTGGCTGAAGCCGCTCTATGGCCGCGTCACACTCTTCCACATCAGCCGCGCTCTTTTCGGCGAGACGCCGCGTCTGCGCGATGTCCTGCGCGCGTGGCCGAAGCTGCTCTTCTCGCGGCTGCCGTTTGCGCTCATCGGGGGCCGGCTGAACACGCAACGCGGTCTGCTGCTGCCCGTGCAGATGCTCGAGGGGCTGAAGGGCCGCGCGCGCAAGGAGCGCAGCAAAGTCATCACGCGGCACTCAGGCAGCACTGCGTCGTCGCTTCTGTTTTGCTGCGCAGGATACGAGCTGTTCCTCGCGGGCGCGCTCGTGTCGCTCACGCTCATGTTCATGCCGGAGACTGCGACCTCGGAGCTGTTCGAGTCGTTGCTCGATGTGGGCATCATGCGCAGCGGCGTCCCGTCCGCGCTGCTCTGGCTCGCCGTCGGCTGCTGGCTCGCGGCGATGATGCTCGTGGAAATTTTCTACATCGGCGGAAGCTTCGGCCTCTACCTGAACTGCCGCACGCACCTCGAAGGCTGGGATGTGGAGCTCGCATTCCGCAGGCTCGGCCGCCGCCTCGCAGGCGTCGCCACGACCGTCGCGCTGCTGTTCTGCATGACCGCATCCGGCGCGGTGAACCGCGAGGACTCCGTGAGCGTCGAGCGGGAAAAGGAAGCAGCGCACGAGACGGCCACGAAGGTCCTCGCGCATGAGGATTTCAAGATCCACAAGGTGAAGATGCGCGTGCCGAAGGATTCGGGAGGCACCAGCGTTCCCTCGGGCTTCGGCGCGATCTTCAATGTGATCGGCTACGTGATTTTTTGGGCCGCCATCGCGTTTGCGCTGTGGAAGCTGATCGAATTCATCATCAAAAACCGGCACTCGCTGAAGATGCGCCCGCGCTCGGATGCCGCGCGCGTTCCCGTCGCAAGGTCCGTGATGGGCCTCGACGTCACGCCCGATTCGCTCCCCGACGACATCGTCGCCGCCGCGCGCGCGAAATGGGAGGAAGGCGACTTTCACGGCGCACTCAGCCTGCTCTACCGCGGCTCGCTGAGCTGGCTGCTCATCCACGCCTCGCTGCCCGTGCGCGACAGCGACACGGAGGGCGACTGCCTGCGCCACACGCGGAACCTCCCGGATTCGCCGCCACGCGGCTACTTTGAAAAACTCACCGTGCAGTGGATCGCCGCAGCATACGGCGACCGTGCGCCGGCAAATGACATCATGCGCGGGCTGTTCGACGGCTGGCCATTCGGCATCGGAGGAAAATCACGATGAGGGCTGCGCGTCATTTTCTCGCACTCGCGATGGCGCTGCTGCTCTTCGGGTGCAGCGGCGAGGAGATCGAGATTGAGACCGGCTACCGCGGCAAGGCACGGCGCGATCCGTTCCTCGCAGCGGAGCGCCTGCTCGAGGAAAACCGCTACCACGTCTCCACACACACATGGCTCGGCGACAATCTACCGGATGGGGCGACGCTCATCGCCACCGCGCAATCCTTCGGCAACCGCGGCACCACCGAGAACGTGCTCGACTGGGTCTCCGGCGGCGGACACCTGGTGCTGCTGCTCGACGGCGGCGAGACCTTCCGCGATGACTGGGAGCACGAGCAGCATCCGCACAGACGCAAGCACGACGACGACACGCCACACAAGCAGCCGGAGCGTTCGGAGCTTCTGGAAAAGCTCGGCATCAAGGAGACCAAGGACGGCGGCGGCGAACTTCTGGTGAAGCTCCCGGACACC
Source organism: Verrucomicrobiota bacterium (assembly GCA_014189875.1). Lineage (GTDB taxonomy): Bacteria > Verrucomicrobiota > Verrucomicrobiia > Chthoniobacterales > Chthoniobacteraceae > SXWH01. The sequence continues at coordinate 4,565 of BJFP01000059.1, forward strand.
ACGGCCAAGGTAAAATTCCCCGCACGCTTCACATGGGAAGACGGCCAAGAGCCGGCTCGCACGGACATCTCCTCCGCCGATGGAAACTCGGTCGCGCTCGCGAGTTTCCGCCGCGGAGCGGGCCGCATCTCCATCGCCGCGCACGCCGATCCTTTCCGCAACCGCCACCTCGGCGAAGGCGAAAACGCGTGGCTGCTGCTGCGCCTCGTCGGCCGCTCGCACGGTTACGAAGTGTGGTTTTTGAACGGCGTGAGCGTCTCGTTTTTCGGGATGCTGTGGGAACACGGCTGGATGGCGCTCATCGCCGCCGCCGCGCTGCTCGCCGTGTGGCTCTGGAAAAGCCTGCCGCGCTTCGGCCCGCTGCAAGCCCCGGAAGACACGGGCACGCGCGACTTCGCCGAGCACCTTTCGCTTACGGGCGCATTCCTGTGGCAGCACCGGCAGCGCGCGCAGCTCATCGCACCGATGCGCGAGGCCGTCACGCGCGCCGCAACGCGCCGCGGCTTCAATCGGAGCGACAACGATTTTCCGGAAAAACTCGCGGCCTTCGCGCAGATGGACGCGCTCCGTGTGCGCGCCGCGCTGCTCAGCGAAAACATCGCCGACCCGCGGCATTTCCTCCGCGCGATTCAGGATCTGCGCGCGCTCCACGAAAAAGTGAGCGCCTGATTTTTTCCACGACCAATCCCGACATCACACACCATGGAGACCACACCCGAAACCAATCCCCCACCCCAGTCCTCGCCGTTTGAACTCGCCGTCGAGGTGATGAATACCATCCGCCGCCGCGTGGGGCGCGTCTTTCTCGGCCAGACAGCCGTGCTCGATCAGGTGCTCGCGGCGTTTCTCGCCGGCGGGCATGTGCTCATCGAGGGCAAGCCCGGCCTCGGCAAGACGCACCTCGTGCTCGCGATTGCGCGAGCCTTTGGCGGCACGTTCCGGCGCATCCAGTTCACTCCCGATCTCATGCCGAGCGACGTGACCGGCCACACGCTCTACGACATGGCCGCGCAGCAATTTCGCCTGCGCAAAGGCCCGGTGTTCACGAACCTTTTGCTCGCCGACGAAATCAACCGCGCGCCAGCAAAGACGCAGGCCGCACTGCTCGAAGTGATGCAGGAGGTGCAGGTGACGATTGACGGCGAGAGCCACGCGCTGCCGCCGCCATTCATGACGCTCGCGACACAAAATCCCATCGAGCAGGAAGGCACGTATCCGCTCCCCGAGGCGCAGCTCGACCGCTTCCTGATGAAGGTGGTGATTGATTACCCCGAGAAGCACGACGAGGAGCAGATCGTCGGCGAACTGCTCACGGGCACCGGACTGAAAGCCTCGGAAATTTTGCAGGTGTGCGACGTGGCCGGCATCATCGCGGTGCAGCGCGCCGTGGCATCGGCGCGCGTCGCCCAGGAAGTGATCGCCTACGCCGTGCGGCTCGTCCGCGCGACGCGCGAGACGCAGGGCATCGCGCTCGGCGCAGGCACGCGCGGCGCGATCAGCCTCGTGCGCGTGGCAAAGTCATTCGCCGTGATGCAGGGCCGCGACTACGTGGTGCCGGACGACATCAAGACCGCCGCGCTCCCCGTGCTGCGTCACCGCGTGGCCATTGCGCCCGAGCTCGCCATCAGCGGACAGAACCTCGACGACATGCTCACCTCCATCATCAGCAACACCGAAGCGCCGCGCCGGTGACCGAGCGAATGACGAATGACGAATGAACCGCACGTGAGCTTCCCCCCTTCCACCACAGCCGACGATGACCAGCGGACCGTACCGCTTCGTCATTCGTCATCCGTCATTCGTCATTCCCCATGATCCCCACGCGACGCACACAGCGGCTCATCGTGATCTGGCTCGCGCTGGGAATCTGCGCGTCCGTGTGGAGCCGTTTCAGCGTGCTGTGGTTCGGGGCGCTCGCATTGCTTGCGCCCGCGCTGCTCGTGGATGCGCTGCTGCTCTTCCGGCTGAAACCGATCACGGTGTCGCGCAAGCTGCCCGGACGTTTCGCCGTCGGCGTCGCGCGGGAAATCGCGGTCACGCTCCGCAATCCGAATGCGCGCGGACTCACGCTGGAATTTTTCGAGGGCCTGCCGGAAACCATCGAGAGCGCGCAGCTCCCGTGGCGCGGCGAGGTGCCGGGGAACGGCTTCACCGAAGTGCGCTACGAGGCGACGCCGCTCACACGCGGGCCGTTCACATTTTCCGGCAGCCACCTGCGCATCGAGTCGCCGCTCGGCCTCTGGCAGCGCACGATGCGCGCGGGCGACACCGCCGCGGTGAAAGTGTATCCAAACTACGAACCGGTGGTCCGCTACACGCTGCTCGCGATGAGCAATCGCGAAAGCATGATGGGCATCATCACGAAAAACCGCGCCGGGCAGAGCCGCGAATTTCACCAGCTCCGCGAATACATGGACGGCGATGTCCTTTCGCAGGTGGACTGGAAGGCCACCGCGCGCAGCGCCCATCTCATCTCGCGCGAATATCGCGAGCAGAAGGACCAGACGCTCATCTTCATGCTCGATTGCGGACGGCGGATGCGCGCGCACGACGGCACGCTGCCGCAATTTGATCACTGCCTGAATGCCACGCTCCTCCTCAGCTACATCGCGCTGAAGCAGGGCGACCGCATCGGCGTGCTGGGCTTCGGCGGCACGGACCGCTGGCTGCCGCCCGTGAAAGGCCAGCACTCGATGAGCACCGTGCTGAATCATCTCTACGACTACCGCAGCAGCTCTGCGGCGAGCGATTTCAGCGAGGCCGCCGAGCGGCTCATGGCCGTGCAGCGCCGGCGCTCGCTTGTCGTGCTGCTCACGAATCTCCGCTCCGAAGACAGCGCGCACCTGCTCCCGCCGCTGCGCCTGCTGCGCCGCCGCCACCTCGTGATCGTCGCGAGCATGAGGGAACAAAATGTGAGCGACCGGCTGCGCGAACCCGTCGTAAATTTCAACGACGCGCTCTTCACCGCCGCGGGCCACGGCTATTTTGCGGAGCGGGAAACGTTCCTCGCAAACCTCCGCGACCACGGCGTGCTCACGCTCGACGAAACCGCCACCGCGCTCCCCGCCGCGCTCGCAAACGCATACCTCGACATCAAGCGCCGCGGCGCGCTGTGAGTGGCGCGAGTTCGCGCTTGCCGCTTTTCCTCCGCGCGGAAAGTGTCGCACCCATGTTGAAAATTCTCCGCACGCTGCTGCTCTTCGCAGCCTTCACGCCGCTCACAACCGTCCACGCAGCGTCGCCTTCCTCCGCAAAAAAAGTGAGCACCTCGCACGACGCGTGGGGACACCGCCCCGGGGCACGCGGGTTTTCCACCGTAATCCTCGACGCGGGGCACGGAGGCAAGGATCCCGGCACGACGAGTCCGTTCACCAAGCAGCGGGAAAAGGACCTCACGCTCGACATGGTCGAGCGCATCCGGCGCGAGCTGAAAGGCAGCGTGCGCGTGGTCCTCACGCGCGGCTCGGACACATTCGTCGAACTCGACGACCGCGTGCGCATCGCCGATCGCACGAACGATGCGGTGCTCGTCAGCATCCACTTCAATGCCGGCCCGTCGCACCTCGCCGGGCCCGAAGTATATTACTGGCGCGTGGACAGCTTCTCGCTCGGCCAGCGGACCTTCTCCGCGCTCGCGCGCACGACGCTGGAGAAGCACGCAAACCGCGGACTCGTCCGCCGCCGCCTGCGGCTCACGCGGAATCCGAGCATCGCGTGCGTGCTCGTGGAATGCGGCTACCTCAGCCACAGCAGCGAGGCGCGGCTCATGTCGAAGGCCGACTACCGCGCGCGCCTCGCAAAGACAATCGCCGGCGCCATCCTCGATCAGCGCGCGCAAGGCGACGGCAAACTCGGCCCGCTCCCGAAGCCGCTGAACGAGCCGCCGAGCAAGGCGAGCGATCGGCGCCAGTAGGCGCGCGGCATTTGAAAACGATAGGGCTTTGCGCGAAGGGCGCGATCGTCTAACCAACCCCGGCGCAACCCCCACGGCGATTGCGCGCCGATGCAAGCAGAAGTCTTTTTCATCTACCACAATGGCGAACAGCGCGGGCCTTTCACGGCGGCGCAGTTGAACCATTGGCACCGGTGCGGCTTCATTGACGATGAGACGCTCTACTGGCGCGAGGGCCTCGAACAGTGGCAGCCCGTCGCGCAGATCGTCCTCCGCCGCAAGCGCAGGAACCGGCGGCTGTTTTGGTACATCCTCCTCGCCGCGCTCGCGGCGATCACGTTGTTCGTGAAGCTCGTCGGCCACGTCACCGCCGACCGCTGGCGTGAACTCACGAGCGGCGATCTCACCGGGGAGTCCGCGTGGTGGCGCGCACGGGGGCTCGTCCGCGACCAGCTTCCGCGCGGGACGGAAGTGCAGTTCGATCCGTTCGCATCCGCGACGGTCACGATTCAGGAAAAGGTGAACGCGAATGTCGTGCTCGGCGGCACGCTCACAGATTCCTCGGGCAAGGCCGAGCACGGCGCATGGCGCGTCCTGCTGCGTTATAACGAGAGCCGCGGTGCGTGGGCCGCGGCGCCAAAGTAGGCGGGGTTTGCGATGTGGCGCCGACAATCCTGTCGGCTGGCATGATGGGCGGAGAAGGCAGGACGTGCGGAGCAAGCGGATACCTTCCTTCACAACCCGCGAATGTCCGCTTCGCTTTTTCCTCCGATGAGCCGCGCCGACAGATTGTCGGCACCACATAGGCTCAAGCAGCCGGATGTTCACCACCCGAGGCGAACGGAACCGATCCTCCGGCGCGGAGTACTTCAGTCGAAACCCGGCACCCGCGGACGAGAGCAAGAGCGCGAGCAGGACAAAGACGGAAGACTTTAAACTCACACAGCACCCGCCCCGCGCTCACTCAAACAGCGCCGCGCTCACCGTGTAACCGTGGACGAAATTTTTCCCGCCGACCGGCCCGATCTCGCCGTTGCAGAAAAAGCCCGCGCTCGGGTGCTTGCCGAATGTCGCCGCGAGCGCGCCGGCGTCGTGGCTCGGGGCACCGAAGAGCCCGCGTCCGCGTCCGCCGCACGAGAAGACCAGCGATGCGAAGGGATTTACACCGCGTGACCGGATCGCACCCGCGAGGCGCGTGAGGTCCTCATCCGCGGCGACGGCGTCCCGGAGCTGGTACTGAACCGTCTGCCCGACACGCGGGAATGCGGCGACAGAGACCGAGCCGCTCTGCTCGTCGGCACCGAGGATGCTGCGGATCAAAAAGTCGCCCCGGTGGAATTCGTCGCGGTACTCCGTCATCGCGAGGCCGGCGAAGAGGTTGCCCTTTGCACCGGCCTTCTCGGCGTTCGAGAGCGACTGGAATGCGTCGTCGAGTATCCGCCACGCGGGGCGCGATCCGAGCGACTGGATCACATTTTCCTCGACGCCCGTGACTGGCAGCGCCTCGCCGATGGGACGGCAGCCCTGGCTCACGAGCGTGCGGATTTTCACACCGCCTCGGAAGCCGAGCGCGACCCCGCCATCGAGCAGCTCGCGGTCGCGAAAGACGAACATGTCCTCGACCGAACGCCCGCCGCTCGCGAGTCCGCCGAAGCACGGCGCATCGGGAAATGCGTCTCCCCAAGTCGCGAGCCACTGCTCCGCCGGGACCGCGCTCGGGTCGGCGAGCAGCAGCCATGCGTCGGCATCCGCGGCACCCGCGGCCTTGCGCCACGCGGCGGCATCGTCCCACGCGGGCGCATCCGGCCCGGAGAATGCAAGCGGCATGAGCTGAGTGTCCGGCAGGTTCAGCGCGAGGATGGAAAAGCCGCGCGCAGATTCCGCCTCGGCACCGGTGCCGACCAGTCCGCCGCCGCTGCTGCCGACGATGAGCGGGATGTGGCCGTGGACTTGCAACACTTCGAGGAATTCGCCGAGCTGCGCACGATAGTCCGCCGAGCAGAAGACGAACGCACAGCTCACGCGCCCGCCCACTTCGTGCAGCACCGAGCGCGCCGCCTCCGCGACGACGGATTCGGAATACGCGGAGAGGACGAGCCTCGATGCGGCGCTGTTTGGCATGAGCGAACATAGCCGTGAGGCGGGTCGCGCGCGCAACGGAAAACTAGCCCTCGATCATTTCTCAGTTCTCTGAAGTCGGAGTTCAGTCAGGCGCACGTTCCGAAATACTGAGAACTGCGCACTGAGAACTTATCGTCCCACCCCAGAACGCGCTCGGCACGGCAAATATCCAACATGGGCCACCAGAGTCTCCTCTCTCACCCACCGCATCCCTGCCGAGGGATTTCCTGTGAGAAAAGGGAGAGCGGGCGAAGAGATTCGAACTCTCGACATTCTCGTTGGCAACGAGATGCTCTACCAACTGAGCTACGCCCGCGTTTTCGCGGACGGGACACTAAGGGGAGTCTCCGCAGGCACGCAAGGATTTTTTTCTCCGACGATGAAAAATATCCGCGCCCCGTCGCGATCAGCGAATGCGGAAAAGATCGCTTGCCGGGGTATGCGCCTCTGCGTTGTAATTGTCCCCCACTTTCCGTGGACGAATGCCTGACTCGATGAAACTGACTCTCCTGCCCGCCCTCCTTCTCGCTGCGATGCCGCTCCATGCCGCACCACCGCCCAAGATTGACGTGAGCAAGCTGCCGCACCAATCGCGCGTGATCGGCGACGTAATCGTGCCGGTGCCGAGCGAAATTTTCGGCATCCTCGACAAGCTCGGCAAGCCCCGCTGGGCCGACGTGCTGCGACCGATGAAAGCCGTCGCGAAGCCGGTCGGCGATCAGTCGCAGGTCGCGCTCCTCCTCGGCAGCGTCATCGCCGAAGGCTTCATCGCCGTCGAGGCCGAGGACACCGCGCAGGTGGAAAAGATCGGCAACAGCGTGCTCAGCCTCAGCGACGCGCTCGGCGTTCGCAAGGCCGTGACGAAGCGCGCGAAGGCAATCATTGATGCCGGCAACAACAAGGACTGGAAGCTCGTGCGCAAGGAACTCGATCGCGCGCTCAGCGAGGTGAAATCCGCGATGGCGGAACTCGGCAGCGAACAGCTCTCGCAGCTCGTGAGCCTCGGCGGCTGGCTGCGCGGCACGGAGGCGCTGTGCGACGTGGTCACTGCGGACTACAAGCGCGACGGCGCGGATCTGCTGCATCAGCCCGTGCTCCTCGACCTTTTTGCCCAGCAGCTCGACGGCCTGAAGGCCCGCTACAAGAAGGGCACCCTGATCGAAAAAATCCAGGGCGGCCTGAAGGAAATCCGCCCGCTTCTCGGCCTGAGCGACGGCGCAGAGATTTCCGCGAAGTCCGTGCGCGAGGTCGGCGCGATCTCCGCGGGGCTGGTCAAGGCAATCCAAAACCGCTAGCCTGAGGCATACCCGTGACACGACTTTTCAAAACCCTCCTCATCCTGGCCCTCACGGTGCTCCCCGTACTGGCGACCGTGGACGACGCGCTCTCATACTCGCTCGAGGCCGCGCAGCCGTACGTGAAGGAAGGCTTCACCGTGCGCGAAGACTACTGGGGCGGCGACATGGCGCGCCAGCAGCCCAAGGCGATCACGCAGCAGCTTTTCAAGGGCAACGAATATTGGTTCTGGGCGGGGACGGATGTGAAGGGCTCGAAAATCTCGGTCCACGTGTACGACAGCGAGGGCAACCTCTGCGAAGTCGAGTCGTGGCAGAAGGGCCAGCTCTCCGCCGCGCGCGTCGTGCCGAAGCGCACGGGCACCTACTACGTGATCGTCGAAATCGAGAAGTCCTCGACCGAGCGCACTCACTGGGGGATGGCATACGGGTTCCGCTGAACGGGTGCGACGCGCCCCGGACTCCGCTTGGTTCCAATTTGGATCGGGAACCCTATTGAAGTTTGGCGTTCTGCGTTTGGTGTTTGAAGTTTGGCCCGCCGCAGGCGCATCGCATCTCCGCGGCGACTTTCGGCCAGCGGAACGCCGCTGCGCGGGGCCAAACTCCCAACACCAAACTTTCAACTCCAGACACCAAGCCGATTTTTATAAAAAAATCGCAAGCAGCACGCTGCGAATTTTCCCCACCGACCATGACCGCTGAAACTTTTGAATTCGAGAGCGCGCGCGTGCTCGGTCAGCTCTTCCTGAACGACCTCGCAAACCTCCACGCCGCCGAGCAGGCGCTCGGCGTGAAAATCACCACGCGCGAAGGCTGGCTGCGTGTCGAGGGTCAGCAGGCCGATGTCGCTGCGACAGGCCGCATGTTCCGCCAGCTCGCGGACGCGCAGCGCGCGGGGCTTGCGATCCGGCGCTATGAATTTGCCTACGCGCTTCGCGGTGCGCGCGACCCGGAGGCGGTCGGGCTCGACAGCCTCGTCATCACGCGCATCCAGTGCTCGCCGCGGCGCGCGCCCATCATCCCGAAGAACCCGACGCAGCGCGCCTACATTCAGGCGATCCAGCAGCATGACATGACCTTCGGCATCGGGCCGGCGGGCACTGGGAAAACTTATCTCGCGATGGCGATGGCGGTGTCCGCTTTGAAAAAGGAGGAGGTGCACCGCATCATCCTCACACGTCCCGCGGTCGAGGCCGGCGAGGCGCTCGGCTTCCTTCCCGGCGATCTGAACGACAAGATCATGCCCTACCTGCGCCCGCTCTACGATGCGCTGCACGACATGGTCGAGCCGGACGAAATGCAGCGCTATTTCGAGCGCGGCGTGATCGAGGTCGCGCCGCTCGCCTACATGCGCGGGCGCACGCTGAACCACGCGTTCGTCGTGCTCGACGAGGCACAGAACACGACGAGTGAGCAGATGTTCATGTTCCTCACGCGCCTCGGCACGGAGAGCAAGGCCGTCATCACCGGCGACCCCACGCAGATCGATCTCCCGCACAACAAAAAGAGCGGCATGGTCGAGGCGCTCGCCGCGCTGCACGGCATCGAGGGCATCGCCTTCGCGCAATTCGGCGACCGCGACGTGATCCGCCACGAACTCGTCCAGCGCATCGTGACCGCCTACCGCCACCACCGCGGGACGGACGTGAAAAAGTAGCGGCGTGCGACGTGGCTCATCATGGCGTGACGCGAAGAAGGAGCCACGGATTTCGAAGATCTGATGATCCGTAGCCGCGATTGTAAAAGCGCGGGCACTCTTTCCATCCACGGCAGGATCAGTCCGCGCTTTCATAAGCGCGGCTACCTCAACGCGTGCGATCCGTGTAGCCCGGCTTCGCGGGCCGCTTCGGCGGGTTCTTCGCGAGCAGGTCGAGGATTTCCTTGATGCCCCGTTCGAGCTGCGGGTCGGTGCCCTTTGCGAGTGCCGCGGGATCCTCGGGCACTTCGATGTCGGGCTTCACGCCGGTGCCCTCGATGATCCATTTCCCGCTCGTGTCGTAGATCGCGAAAGTCGGCACGGTGACCTTGCCGCCGTCCACGAGCGACGGGGCCCCAGTCATGCCGATCAGCCCGCCCCATGTGCGCGTACCGATGACCGGGCCGAGTTTTTTCTGCTGAAACAAAAACGGAAAACAATCGCCACCCGAGCCGCTCCAGCCGTTCGCGAGCATCACCTTCGGGCCATCGGCAGTGACGAATGGCGAGGACCAGTCGCGGCCATCGCGCACGGCGTAGAAGTTTGTCACCGGGCGGTTCAGAAGCTCGATGAAACGATCCGGGATGTGGCCGCCGGAGTTCCACCGCTCGTCAATGATCAGCGCATCCTTGTGCGTCTGCGCGCGCCATTGGCGGAACAGCTCGGTCTGCCCTTCGTCGCCCGTGTTCTTCACGTAGATATAGCCCACGCGCCCGCCAGTCGCGGCCTCCACACGCAGGCGGTTCTGGTTCACCCACGCGTAGTGGCGCAGCGCGCCCTCGGTGCCGAGCGTGTGCAAAATCACCTCTCGCGCGCCTTCGGGCACGGGCTTGTCGTTGATCGTGAGCACGACCGTTTTTTCCGCGAGCCCCATGAATGCGGCGGCGGGTTCGAGCTTCGTGTCGAGCTTGCGTCCGTTTACCGCGAGGAGGAAGTCGCCTTCCTTCACCGGCACGCCCGGCCCGCGCAGCGGCGAGCGCACGCCGGTGTCCCACGGTGCGACGTCGAGGATGCGCTTGATGCGAAACGCCCCCTGCTCCAGCGCGTAGTCGCAGCCGAGGTAGCCCACGCGCCGGTGCGAAGCCTCCGGCAAATCGCCACCGCTGCGATACGTGTGCGAACTGTTCAGTTCGCCGAGCAGCTCGCCGAGGACGTAGTTCACATCGTGCCGCGTCGCGCACGCATCAATCATCTTGCGGTACCGCTCGCGCATCTTCTGCCAGTGGACGAGGTGCAGGTACGGGTCGTAAAAAAAATCGCGCTCGATGCGCCACGCGTCGTCGAACATCTGCCGCCACTCGGCCATCGGATCCACCGTGCATTCGAGCGAACCCGTCGGCAGCGTGCGATCCATCTTCTGTCCCTCGGCAGCGGCGACGACGGCCCAGCTCCCGCCCTTCGCGACGAGCAGCCTGTTCCCGTCGGCGCTGATTTCGTAGCCACCCACGTCGTCGAGGATCATCCGCTCAGCGTGCGCGTTGATGTCGTAGTAGCTCAGCGGCGAGGTGCGGTTGTTCGATCCCGCGCGCGGCGGCCAGCGGAAGATCACCTTCCCCGGCAGCGCACCGAGCTGATCGAGGCGTCCACTCCCGATCGGCAGCACGATCGCGCGGTCCTCGAAGTGATCGAGATCGATCTTCACATCCGTCGGCCGCGGCGGCGTCGCGGTGCCCGCCATCATCCGCACCGGGCCGTTCTTCGTCTGCACGACCACGACGCGGTTCGGCGGCTGCGGGATCGGCTTCGAATCATCGGGCTTCGTCTCGCCCTTTTTGGAATCCTCCGGCTTCTTCGCCGGGTCGGTGCTCTTCGGAGCTTCCTTCGGCGTCTCCTTTTTCGGCTCGTCCCTTTTCATCGGCTCCTCGTCGTTCTTCGGCGCGAGCGGCGACGGGATTTCCTTGCGCAGCGGCACGCAGACGATCGAGTGGCTGTTCAAGTAGGCCCATGTGTTGTCGAACTCGCTCCGGTGCTGCGAAAACATCCGCTTGCTGCGGTAGTAGAGATAGTTCCCGTTCGGGTCGAAGACCGGCATGTCGTCATCGTAAAACGCGCTCGTGACCTGGTGCTTCTGGTGCTCCTTCGTGTCGTAGATCACCACGCACTGCTGACGGTTGTCGGTGTCGCCCGCGTAGGCGAGCCACCGGCTGTCCGGGCTCCACGAAAACGAAAAATTTTCCAGCTCGCCGTGGTAAAGCCACATCCCGTGATCCACCGGGATCGTCTGCTTCGTCTCCACATCGAGCAGCCAGATCTGCATCTCGGAATCAATGAACACGATCTTCTTGCTGTCGGGCGACCAATGCGGCTGGTAGCGCCAGCCCTTGCAAAATTCCGTGAGCTGCCGCTCCTCGCCCTTGCCGTCCGCGCTGCGCAGCGTCAGCTCGTATTCGCCGCTGCGATCGGAGAAATATGCGATCCATTTTCCATCCGGCGACCATGCGGGATAGCGCTCCGCCACGCCCGGCGATTCGGTGAGATTTCGGATCACACCATTCTCCGCGGGCACGGAGAAAATCTCGCCGCGCGCCTCCAGCAGCACGCGCTTGCCCGTCGGCGAAATCGTACCGTTGCGCACGAGCCCGCCGACATTCTGCACGTGCGGACGCAGCGTCGCCTTATCCGTGATGACTTCGATTTTCACCTGCCTCGATTGCTCCGTCGCGAGGTCGAGCAGGAACAGTCCGCCGCCATTTTCAAATACGATTTCCTTCGGCCCGACGGACGGATAGCGCACGTCGTAGTCCGTGAAATTCGTCACCTGCCGCAGCTTCTTCGCGGCAACTTCATAGCACCAAAGGTTCGCGCGCTTCTTCTCGCCGCTGTCTGAGAGAAAATAGATGCGGCCATTGCCCGCCCACATCGGCTGCGAATCGCACGCGTCGTCGAGCGTGATGTTCTCCGCCTTCCCGCTGTCGAGGTGGAAGAGCCACACGTCCGGCGCCATGCCGCCGCGATAGCGCTTCCACGACGCACGATCCGTGTCCGTCATCGTGTAGGCAAAGGACTTTCCATCCGGCGAGATCGCGCCGAATTCCCCAAACGGGATCGGCAGCTTCGATGGCATCCCGCCTTGTGCATTCACGCGGAAAAATTGCCCGACACGATCGCTGAAGCTCTCCCGGCGCGACGCGAAGACGACGCTCTTCCCATCCGGCCACCAGCACACCATGCGGTCGCCCGCGCCGTGGAAAGTCACGCGCCGCGGCTCGCCGCCGCTCACGGGCATCACGTAGATGGACTCGCCGCCGTCGTAGTTTGCCGTGAACGCGATCTCGCGCCCGTCCGGCGAAAAGCGCGGGAACATTTCTTCACCCGCCGGCGAACTGAGCCGGATCGCCGTGCCACCGTCCTTCGGCACGACCCAGATATCCCCCGCATACACAAATGCGATCTGCTTTTCCGACACCGCCGGCATCCGCATGAGACGCGCGTCCAGCGCATC
>BJFP01000060.1 GCA_014189875.1 Verrucomicrobiota bacterium
GCGATGAGGTCGAGCAGTTCGTCCTTGTTCAGAGTGTTGATGAGGCCGGGCGGCATCATCGAGACGTTGAAGACCAAGCGGCTTTTCACATTCGCCGAGGGCACTGCGGTGAGGTCGTTCGGCGCGAAGGGATTCGTCATCACGAATAGCTTCCCGTTTTCCTCCACGACCGGGCGGCCTACGATGATCCCGCCGTCCTTCAGCTCAATCTGTTCGGAGCCGTACTGGTCGCTGATGACCTTCGAGGGCTCGATGATGTTCTCCGCCAGATCGCGCATCGTGTAGCGGTTGCCCGCGCCGGTGAGGTCGGGACCGATGTTGCCGCCGGTGCCGCTGATGTGATGGCACTGCGCGCAGAGCGTCGCGGCATACATGGCCTTGCCCTGCTCGAAATTCCGTGCGTGCAGGCCGCCCTTCGTGAGTTCGACGATGTCGTCCGTCGTCCAGGCCTTGCCCGGGCCCTTCGGCATCACGACATTCGCGGGCGCGGCGGGCGGGGCCTGCTTCGAGAGTGCGTCGAGCGCCGCGCTCTCCGCGGGATCGGCCACGAAATTCGCGAGCGCCTCGGTGCGGATGTTATCGAGGAATTTCGGGAAACTGTTTCCGCCATGCCATTCGCGCGTGCGCGGGAACCACGAGAAGAACGATTTCCTCAGCGCGGGCGTCCAGCCGGCGCGCGCGTTGCGCAGCGAAAACATGAGCGCGATCTGCTGCTGGTTCGGGCGCGTGCTGTGCGCGCTCTCGGCGGCTTTCGCGTAGTTCGGATTGCGCGCGAGCAGTTCGTCGGATGCGATGGCTGCCGCGTCGTCGCGCGCCGTGGCGACGAGGCCGAGCGTCTTTGCCACGACGGATTTGGAATCCACGAAGATGAGGATCTGCGACAGCTCGCGGTTCACGAGCGCGTTCTTGCTCGGGAAATACGGGTCGAAATTTCCGGCGACCTTCGCGCAGGTCGCAGCGTCGGGCTTGCCGAGGCGCGCAAATGCGAGCTGATACGCACGCATGAGCTGAAGCTGGAATCCGATGTCAAATTTCCCAAAGCCGACGCCGTCGGACTCGGAAATCACGCCCGGCTTCTGCGCCCACATGTCGTCGAGCACCGCGAGGATCTGCGCGAGCAGCTTTGCATCCTCGGCATTCGCCGGGCCGACTGCGCCGGAGGATTTTCCGCCCTGCGATTTGCCTTCCGTCGCCGAATTCGGGTTGCCCGTGCGGCCCATGCGGGCGAGCGCGATCATCGCCTCGATGCGCGCCTGCGGATCCTTCTCCGCGAGTGCGCGCGATGCCCACAGCTTCACCGGCTGCCGCTCGATGGCGACGCGCGCGGCGTAGCGCAGGTAGCGATCCTTGCTCGCGAGGAAAGGCCACGCCTTGTCGATCGCCTCAGGGCCGGTGCCTTCCTCGTGCAGCTTCTCGATTTCACGCCGCTGCTTCATATCCAACGGGAGCACCGAGGGCTCCGCAGGCGCGGTGGATTCCTTGCCGACATACGTCACGCGATACACGCCGCTCTGCGCCTTGCGTCCGCCGATGGCAAAATACATCGCGCCATCGTGCTGATTGATCACCACGTCCGTGAGCGGTAGCGGTTTTGCGCAGATGAACTCTTCCTTCACCGCCTTCATTCCCGCGCCGTCCGGCGTGAAATGAACCGCGTACATCGTCCCGTAGGTCCAGTCGTTGCCGTAGAGCGCATGCTGGTATTTCGCAGGAAATTTCGCACCCGTGCCGAAGACCACACCGGTCGGCGAGCCGGGGCCGATGTCCACCGCCTCGGGCAGGCTGTCGGGATAATACGTGGGCCACTTGCCCGAGCCGGAGCGCCATCCGTAGTCGCCGCCGCTCACGCAATGATTGATGCGCGTCGGGCGATACCACGGCGAGCCGATGTCCCATTCCATGTCCGCATCGTAGGTGAACAGCTCGCCATTCGCGTCGAACGCGAAATCAAATTCGTTGCGGAAGCCGTAGCAGAACAGCTCGACCTTTTTGCCCTCGGGGTCCGTTTTGCAAATGTAGCCGCCGGGCGCGAGGATGCCGCGCGCGTGGCCGTTGCCGTCCCACATGCGCGGGAGGATGTGGTCCTCGTCCCACGACATCATCGCGGCACGGCTCGCTGTAAGATTCGTGGGCAGTTTCGTGTGGTTGCCGCAGTTGAAAAAGATGCTCTTGCCGTCCGGCGAGAGCTGCATCGAGTGCGGGCCGTGCTCGCCGCCGCCTTTGCATTCGCTGAGCAGCACGGGCTTGTCGAAATGGTCGTCGCCGTCCTTGTCCTTCATCCGGTACAGGCCGGATGCGAGGCCCTTCGCCTCGGGTGCGCCCTTTTCATTGAGCATCACGTAGAGCGAATCAAACGCGTAAAGCAGCCCGTGCGCGCCGCCGATGCCCACATCGAGCTTCTCGACTTTCGCGGCGTCCTTGCTGCCGATCGCAGGCGGCGTGAGACGATAGATCGCACCGTACTGATCGCCGCAAAGCAGGCGGCCCTTTTTGTCCACCGTCATGGAAACCCACGAGCCCTGCTCGGCCTTCGGCACGGTGTGGAGCAGCTCGATCTTGAAGCCCGCGGGCGCGTGAATCGCCGCCGGATCGGTCGCGGCCGTGATGCTGTTGGCCACGCCGCGCTTCACCTTGCCGCCTGCCTGCGCAAAGACATCGCCCCACGGCCCCGCGCCGTATTTTGCGATCACAGCCGCGGGCTTGAAATCCGTCGTGCCCGTCGTCGCGGCCTTCCAGTCGCCGTTCGATTCGATGGCGATCTTTTTTCCGTCGGCCATCTCGATCTCGATCATCGCGACCGCCGCTGCGCCGCCATCAATGTTCTTCGCGTCAAGGCGGATTTCATTTTTGCCCTTCACGAGCAGCGCCTTCACGTCAGCCTTCGTCGGCGAGCTCCAGTCGGGATTTTCCGCCGCAGCCTTGCCGTTGATGAACGCCTTCGCGCCATTGTCCACCGACACGGAAAGCGTCGCGGACTTCACATCGCCCGCGAGCGTGAACTCGTGCGTGAGCGTGACCTGCTCATTCGGCTTCGCGTTTTGCGAGAGCCAGATCCACTGCGGCTCGGCGAGGGCGGTGAGTGATGCGCCGAGGAATGCGGCGATTGCGGCAATGCGGGTGAAGGTGGGACGTTTCATGTGTTGTGGAAAAAGCCCGGTGCGGGCGTTTGCTTGGTGGGTTTTGTGAGACAGAAATCAGGCGCGGGCGCGCAACGCCGGTGGAGCGTGACCTCCGAGCACACTTCGGCGGGAGGACGGCGCGCAAGTCTTGCATCCGGAAACGCGCCCGGAGGTCGCGTTCCATCGCGCTCACTTGCGCGCAGGCGGCGGCAGCGGCACGCCCGGCGCGGGCAGCGTCGAATCAGGATGCGCGGCGAGGTAGGCGTCCACGTCTTTCGTGACGATGATTTTTCCCCACATGATCATCCAGTGGCCGGGGAATGTGCAGACGTAGTCGTATTCGCCCTCCGTGTTCGGCGCGGTCCACTTGATCGTGTCCTTCTGGCCGGGCTCGACGAGCTTGCTCGCCTCGTGGACGCGGCTGTCTTTTTCGGGAACGTACGCGCGGCCTTTTTTATCGAGTTTGTCGGGGCGCTGGGTCTGCACGGCCTCGGCGACGGCCTGGCGTGTGCCAGCGTCCACGATGAGCAGATTGTGCGGCATCGCGTCGAGGTTTTCGATGATGATCTCAAACGGCTTCCCCTTTTCCACGACGATGCGCGTGGTGTCGTAGCGCATCTGCTCATGCACGGTCTTCACGACGAACACGCTCACGCCGAGGCCGCGCAATTCCTTACGGATGCGCGTGGCGTCCGCTGGTGCGAGGAGGCTCGCAAGTTCGCTGCCGGTCTGCACGGTCTCGATGAAGTCCTGCTTCGTGCGATCGTTCTGCGGGACGGTCTTCGCCCACACGAGGACGGACTCCGCGGCGGGAGCGGCGAGCGTCTTGTCCCACGAATCGCGCTGGAGCTGCATGACTGCGCGCGCGGCCGTGGTGCGCGTGTCATTCGACTGGAGCGCGGCGACGAGCGTCCTGAAGTTTGCCTTCGCATTCTCCGCGCCCATAAGCGGGAGCGCCTTCAGCGCGTCGGCGCGGAAATTCGCGTCGCCGAGCGCGGGGGCGAGCAGCGGCTGGAATTTCGCGCGCAGCGCGGGATCGGGGATCAGCGCGATGGAAGCGATGAGGCCCTTGCGGTGCGTGAGGGCGGGTGCACTCGCCCACACGCCGTCGGGCTTGCCGTCGCCGATTACGAGCGCAGCCCACGCGGCATTCGCGACGGGGCCGGGCTTTGCGGTCTGCGCGAGCGTGGTGAGGCCGCTGCGGGCCTTCGCGAGATCGGCGGGCGTGGTGAGGCCAAGCATCTTTGCGAGTTCCTGCGCACCGGCAACCGCGCCCTTTGCGTCGAGCTTGCCGAGCACGACGATGATTTCGCTCACGCGGTCGGTCTTGTGCAGCTTCGCGAGTTCATTGATCGCCTTTTCGCGCGCACCGGCATCGGTGCTCTTGCGCTCGATCCGCGCCATGTAAACGCGCTCGCTGCCAGGCGCCTTCGCGAGGTCGCCGTCGGACATTCTGTCCACCATCTTCGAGAGGATGACCGGATCGGTCGGCAGGATCGCATCGCCGCCGATGCTGCGGAGCTGCTTGAGCGTCTCGTTGTAGCAATAGTCGAGGTAGTAATCCGTGTCGCGCTTGAGAATCGTGTAGGCAATGTCGAATGCGGCGGGGATGTCCTTGCCATTGAAGAAGCTCGCGGCACGCACGGCTTCGAGACGCACGCGCGGGTGCTCGTCCTCGGCGGCGGCCTTCAAGAGCACGGGCGCATTTGGCACGCGGTCACGCCAATAGCAAAGCACGCGCACGGCCTGCGCGCGGGCGCGGTGGTCGGGCGACTTCAGCACGTCGTTCAGCAGCGCGGTGTTGACGATGTTGTGCCACTGGTGGACCCACAGTGCTTCGAGGCGGTTGTGCTCGTAGTTCTTGTCCTTCTTATCGAGCGCCTTCTCCCATTTCTGCACGGCGGCGATGACCTTCGCGGTGTCACGCGTGTCGAGTTCGATCTTCGCGCGCTGGCGCACATTGTCCTCATGCTCCTTCAAAAGTTCGACCAGATTCTCGATGCTCTCGCCCGCGATCTTTTTCGGCGTGAGCAGCGGACGCGAAGGATACGTGATGCGGTAGATGCGCCCGTGCTGGTGGTCGCGGTTCGGGTCGCGCAGATGATGCTGGAGATGGCCGATGAGCATCTGCGACCAGTCCATGAAATACATCGATCCATCCGGCGCGACCGCGATGCCGCTCGGGCGGAAATTCGGGTTCGCCTTGATGTCTCCGTCCACGAGCGCCTCGATCGTCTCGCCTTTGATGCCCGATCCTTCCTCCGTGATTTTCGCGCGGAAGATGCCCTGGAAGCCGATCACATTCGTGTTTAGGAACTGCCCCTGCCAGTCGTCAGGAAAATGGCGGCTCGAAAGAATGTTCGTGCCCGGGGTCGGGCGCGACGGGCGGTTCCAGAACTGCTGCATCCCGGGATGCGCGCCGCTGTCGAGGTGCCCGCTGAATGCCGGGCCGAAGTAGTTCGCATTGCCGGTCGCGTCGGTGACGAGATCGTTGCCCCAGTAGTCGAACACGCGCCCGTGCGGATTCGCGAAGCCGTACGGCACATGGCGGAAGAAGCGAGACGTGCGCGGCTCGTAGCGGTAGATCGCGCCGTTCACATTGCGCACCGGGCCGTTCAGCGTCTCGATATTCGTGCGATGGAAAATGCCGTCGCTGAAATACACCGCGCCGCCCGGCTCGTAGCAGATCGAATTCGTCTCGTGATGCGAGTCCGCCGCGTCGAGGCCATGCACGATGCGTTCCTTCCAATCCGCCTTCCCGTCGCCGTCCGTGTCGCGCATGAACCACATGTCCGGTGACTGCATCACGAGCACGCCGTCCTTATAAAGTTGGAAGCCCGTCGCGCAGTTCAGCCCGTCGGCGAATGTCGTGCACTTCGTGAACTTCCCGGTCTTCGGGTCAATGTCGAACACGAGCAGCTTGTCCATGCTCTTATCCGTCGGCGTCGCCTCGGGATACGTCGGCCACGCGGAAACCCACAGCCGTCCGCGCGTGTCGAAATTCATCTGCACGGGATTCACCAGCTCGGGGAATTCCACCTCCGACGCGATGAACTCCACCTTCACACCCTCGGGCACCTTGATATGCTGCACGGCCTCTGCGCCACTCATGTAAGGCACCGGCTCTTTGCGGTTCGGCGGCACGGATTCGACCTTCGGCAGGTTGTCGTCCGCGACGGAAAAAGTGCCGCCCTTCGCCACGGTCCACACGGCCTTGTCGCGGTTCGCCACCTTCATATCGCGCTGCGCGAGCTCCTGGCCCATGATCGTCGCATTGTCCACGCCCTCGTATTTGATGCGCGAGCGCTGGCCGTAAATGTTGTATTGGTCCACGGTGCGGTAGCGGTGGTGCCACTGCACATTTTTCTCCAGCACCGCCGCGCGGATTTTCTCAACGGCAGGCTCCGTAGTGCTCGGCGCGTCCTTGCCGAAGAGCGCCTTGAACTGCACCGGCGCGAGCGCCTTGTCACCCTCCTCGGAAAGATGCACGCCATTGATCGTGAGCGGCCTCGCCGCCTGCGCATACGCCGCCTGCGACGCCGCAAAAAGATCCACGAACTGCACGCCGTTCGCCTTCGCCACTTCGTCCATCGCCGTCGTGTAGAGCGCGAGGTTTTTGTTGTTCGCTGAACCGTCGGGGTAGTTCACGGGATCCTTTACATTTTCGTGCGCGATCGGCGAGAGCAGCACCACGCGCGGCTTGCCTTTGCCAAAGTCCGAGCCGGTCAGCTTCTTCAAATACTCATCGAGTGCCTTCTTGAAATCCGCAACGCCGGCCTCGCCCTTGAACGACTCATTGAACCCCCAATACGCGAGGATCACGTTCGCGTGAAAATCCGCCCCCGCGCGATACACCACGTCGGTGTTGCCCGCCTTCGTCGCGAGCGCGCCCGGCTTCATATTCAGGAAATATTCCGTCGTCGGCACCTCGTCGCTGCGCGGATGCACATTCACCTCGTCTGCCGCGAAACCGAGATTGCGCACGGTCAGTTCGAGATCGGGGTACGCCTTGTGGATCAGCGACTCCAGCCAGCCATGATGCTGCTGCCGGTCCGCCAGCCCGCTGCCAACGATGGCAATATGATCGCCCTTTTTCAGCGCCAGCTTCTCCTGCGCAGATGCAGGCGCGACGAAGACGGCAGGCGCGACGAGCGCGACGATGGAAGTGGCGAGGAACGGGAATGGTCTCACGGGATAGTTTTGGGAGTCGGAAGCTGCGCGGAATGAACCCTCACAAACGCGACGGCTTGATGCCGGCGCAGCGTGTGCGCGTTTTGCGGGGCGCGGTTCATTGCAGGCTTGTCCGGCAAACGCAACCCCGGCGTGGGTCGTGCATCAGGGCAGATGCCTCAAAATTTCGCTGGCGAGCGATGGCGACTCTCGGGTCGCATCCTCCACCCAGAAACTTCCGCGATCGTGATGCGTCTGCCTCCGGTCGTGCATCAGTCTGAAATCCTAATTGTGAGCACGCCTCCGTCTCCTCCTCGCGCATCCCGCCCCTTCTCGCGCCGACGAGAGTGCAGTGCCGATCCGGCCCGTCGCGGACATCGCCTACAAGACCGGCGACAAGCTCGGCGAATACGAGGCGCAGTGCTGCAAGCTGGATCTCTACCTCCCGCGCGGAGGAAAAAATCTCGCCACACTCGCGTGGTTCCACGGCGGCGCGCTGAAGGCTGGCGCGAAGGATGGCGCCGAGACTCCGAAGATCGCGTGCGCTCTCGCCCGCGACGGGATCGCAGTGGCGTCGGTGAATTACCGACTCAGCCCGAAGGCGACCTATCGTGCTGCCGGGAGGGGGAAGCTCTCAGTTCTCAGTTCTCAGACTCAGTTTGTGTGGCCGCTGTGCACTGAGCGCTGAATTGACGCGCCGCCGTTTGCGTCCACATTGCCTCACAACGCCATGAAACGGCTCTCCTCCCTCCCAGCCGCAGCCCTGCTCCTCGCTGCGACGCTCCTCCTCTCACCGGCCATCGCAAACGATCAGCTCCGCGACGTGCAGGGCGCGCTGAAGACGCGGGGCTTCTACTACGGCGAAATCACCGGCGCCGACAGCGCCGAGACCAGTGCCGCGATCCGGCGATTCCAGATCCGCAACGGCATCACCGTCACCGGCAAGCTGAATGCGGAGACACTCGCGTCACTCGGCTTCGGGGGAAAAAAGGATGCTGCACCCGCACCGCAGCCCGCGCCTGCGCCGGCAACACAACCAGCACCGCAGCCCGCGCCCGCACCCGAGGCTCCGGTGCAAAAGCAAATCAATCCTCCTCCGCCCGAGCCGGCGGCAGCACCCGCACCGCAGGCCATGCCAAAACCCGGCGAGCCCATCATGTCGCCGCGCAAAGAACGTACCATTCCGCCGGAGCCCGCGCCCGCGGAACCGACCCCGCCGCCTGTGCGTCGCATCCGGCCCGACGGCGTCTCCGTAGTCGAGCCTCCGACCCCGGTGCCCTCGCCCGTGTACACGCCCTACTCGACCATTTTCCGCGACACGCCGTATGCCGCCGCGACGCGCGAAGTGCAGATCGGGATCCTCCGCCGCGCGCAGGCGATCCTGGCCGCCAAGCGGCTCTACACCGGCCCCGTGGACGGCCTCCCCGCCGCATCCACGAGCGAGGCGCTTTTTCTTTTTCAGGAAGAAGCCGAGCTGCGCCGCACGGGACGCCTCGACGCCGACACGCTCGCCGAGATGAAGCTCCTCCCGCAGCCCGCGCCCGGCAGCCCGCTGCTCAAGCCGTTCTACAATCCGAACCGCCGCCGCGACCGCTCCGTGTCGTCGGAGTGATCCGAGTGTCACGCAGAACTTTTCAAAAAATTTGCAGCCGCATGAATGCGCATTTGGAGGCTGCTCAATGGCCTGGAGGGCCTTTCCACGAGAACCCGGAAGTTCAGAACGCGGCTATGCTTTCCATTGAAACGCTCCGGGCGCGCTTGTGAAAACGCGTTATTTTTTCCCGGAAAAATCCACGTTCTGCAGCTCCGCCCACACGCTGCCGACCTGCACCTCGGCGGAGACTTTCAGCAGCAGCCGGTCGCCGTCGTCCGAGATCCACGCGCTCGCCTTTTTGAACTTCTTGTGCGGCACGAGCGTGAAGTCGTCCCCGATTCCGCTGAGCTGGACGTCGCACTTGATCGTGTCCCACTCGCGGCCCGCGACCGTGAGCCGCTCGCGCCCGATGACCGTCGCCGTGGCGAGATAGGGTGCCCGGCCGGGATACACGCACAGCTTCACCGAGTCGCCCTGCGCGAGCGCCTGGCTGCGGATGAAAAGCACCGCGCTGTTCAGATCATGCACATGCGGAAACCGGAACCTCCGCGGCGCGGACGCAGACGTGTCCGGCGGTTCCTGCGAACGCCGCTGCACCGGGCCTTCGGCGAGAAAATCCACCTCCGTCGTCACCGCTTTTTTTTTATACTTCTCGGTCTGCGTCAGCTTCACGGGGCGAAAGGTCGCCGGCTCGCACGACGACACGGCCTTCGCGTCCATCTTCCACATCGTCCTCGCGAGCCCGGTCGTCCTCGCGGAAAAATCGAGCACGCACAGGCCCTCCGGCGACAGCGTGCTGCTCACCTCCGCCTCCGCCGCGGTGATCCCGCTCCACCCGAATGCGTAGTGGAAAACCGCGGGCCGCAGCGCCATGAACGCGCCCGGCTTTTTCCAAATCTCATCGCGCCAGTCCACCGTGCGCGCCGCCGCCGGAGTCAGCGCGACCAGCGCCAGCGACGGAAGCACCAAGCCCGCGGCGCCAATGCGCCCCGTCATTTTCCCGCGCGGCAGAAGAAACTCCACCGCCGACGCCGTCACCCAGCCGCGCCCGCCGCCGGGCAGCCTGCAATACCTCCAGCCGCCCGATTCGCCGAGCACGCGCACTTGGCTGCCGCCCGGAAGCGACTCGGCGGACTTGGAATGTTCCGCCGGCTCGGGATGCACCGCCGCGCGCTCCGCGATCACAATCGCGATCGTCCCGCGATCAGCCGTCACCCAATAAATCGCCGCACCGTAGCCCGCCGCGATCAGCACTCCGCACACCGATCCGAAAAACGCCGCGCCATATTTCCTCCGCCACGCCAGCGACGCCGCGACGAGCGTGAAAAACCACGCCGTCCCGAGTGTGATCTTCGTCGCCGTGCTGGCGGAAAACCATGTGAGCGCCTTCTCCCACCACGGCTGATCGAGCAGACGTGCGCCGGATTTTTCGCGCGTGAGCCGGAGATTCGCGACCGCATCCGGCAGGCGCGGATGCAACGCCAGCGCGCGCTCGTAGCTCAGCGCCGCAGCGCCCAGCTTGCCGAGGCGGAAGCACGCGTTGCCAAGATTGCAGAGCGCATTCGCGTGCAGTTCCGCGGTCAGCGAACGCTCGTACGCCCGCAGCGCCGCAGAAAAATCGCCCTCAGTGAACGCCCGGTTCGCCACCGCAAAATCCCCGTCCGGGCCGGCGAACGCGCGCGCAGAAAACAGCACCACGAAAAGCAGCCGGAGCATCGCCATCGCGCCGCAGCGCGCAGGACGTTGGACGTTTCCCTTCATCGCCTCGGGCTCTTTTCAAAGCTCGCGATCGCCTCCATCACGCGATCGCGCTCGGTGTCGCTGATGCGGTCATCCCCGCGCGCCGCGCCCGCGTAGAGCAGCTCCGTGCGTGCCTCGAAAATTTCGCCCAGCGATTTTTGGGTCTCCGCGTCGATCTTGCGCGAGCCGAGCAGCGCGGCGGCATCGTCGTCTGGCAGCGCGCCATTCTCGATCTGCGCCACGATCCGCACCGCCTTCACTGCGGCGTCGAAGACCTCCGCGCGGTTCGCCGCATTCTTTACCTGCGAGATCATGCCCGCACGCTCACGCCGGAGCGCCGCGGCCCGTGCGAGCTTCGCATCACCGCGCCGCCTGCGCCACGCGATGAAGGCAAACACCAGCGGCACCGGCGCACCGAGGATCGAGAAGAACACCGCGGGCGAAAGCGACGGCCCGAACGCCGCGCTCGCCTTTCCGATGTCCGGCAGATTCGCGAGGATGTCCTGCACTGCGGGCGTCTTCGGTTCCGCTGTCGGCGTCACCGTACTGTTCGCCGTCGCAGGCGCGGGCGCCGCGATCACCGGCACGCCCTCGACCGTGAGCGGCGCGGGCGCGCTCTTCAGCGTCACATATTTTTCCGTCTCAGGATCGAAGTAGCTGAATGCAAAAACCGGCATCGTCGCCTTCGCCACCGTCGGCGTCACCGGAAGATCGAACGTCTTCACGCCCTCGGTGCCCGCGCCTTCGTTGCCCGCGCCGTCGTTGCCGCTGAATCCCTGCTTCGCCGAATACGTCGTCCACCCCTGCGGCTCGTCGAGCGGCGGCTGGCCGATGCGATCAAAATTCCCGCTGCCCTTGATCACGAGCTTCATGCTCACCGGCTCGCCGACCTTCACGCGTTCCGGCGTGCCCGTCGCGCTGAACTCAAACTTCCCGATCGCGCCGGAAAAATCCTTCGGCCTTCCCTCGACCGGCAGCGGCTTCACATCAATCTCCAGCACCGGCGCCGTGACCGTCATCTCCGTCGCCGACCCCATGCCGCGCCCGAAAAGATCGAACGGCTGCCGCCCGCGCTGCGGCCGCGACACCACGAGATTTGCAGGCACCGGCCCGATCGCAATCTTTCCCGCCTTGCCCGGAGTGATCACCGTGCTGAACGTCGCGAGAACATACGGCCTTCCCTCCAGCGTGACGTTGCGCTCCGAGGGTTTTCCAAATGGCCGGGTGGTGAACCCGTCCCCGGTCTGCGCCGGCATGGCCCGAAAATCCAAACGCGATGTCCCGTCGAGGTAGCGGCGCACCCTCCGAGGGTTTTCCAAATGGCCGGGTGGTGAACCCGTCCCCGGTCTGCGCCGGCATGGCCCGAAAATCCAAACGCGATGTCCCGTCGAGGTAGAGGCGCACCTCCATCGGCACGACTTCGCCGACGTAGAGCGATTTTTTCGGCAGAAAAATTTTCGCAAACGCGAGATCTCCCACCTCCTTCATCTTCTCGCCCGGCGCGACCGTGAGTGCTGCGGGGAGCGTCTTGAAGACTTTCCCGCCAATCTGCACCTCGACTGCGGGAATCGTGAATTTCCCCTCGCGCTTCGGCACGAGCTGGTAGGTCAGGATCAGCCGGTTCGACACGTTGCCATTGATGAAACTCATCTGCCGGTTCTGGCCCGCGAAACGCACCTCGATGCCGTCCACATTCAGCGCCGGCTCATTTTCCAACTGCCCACCGCCCTCGATGATCAGCTCATACTCCACCGCCTCGCCCACGCCCGCGGTGTGCGAGGAAAGGATGCCGCGCACCTTTGAATCCGCCGCAGTCGCGCACAGCGGCAGCAGCAGCGCGAGCAGCGGCGCGAGACAGATTCGGATTCGGGAAAAAATTCCGGATGACATCGGGCGGGCTACCAGTTCTTGAAAGGACGGTTCGGATTTTTCTGCGGCTCGCTCGTCGGGTCGAGCAACCGCACCCGGCGGTCCACGCGCTTCAGCGCTTCGAGAATTTGCGCCGCATCCTTCTCCGTCATGCGGCCCTCCTTTGCGGCCTGCGCGGCTTCCGCGGCCTCCGCTGCGGGATCTTCCTTGCCGGGCTCCTGCTGGCCGGGATTGGCCGCCTTCACCTCGCCGGATTTTTGTTTCTCATCGCCGTCCTTCGGCTGCGGCTGCGGCTGTTTTTTGTCGCCGTCCTTTTCATCGTCCTTGCCGTCGGCGTTCTGCTTCTGCGCGTCTTTCTTCTCCGCACCGGGACTATTTTTGCCGTCCTTCTGTTGCCCATCCTTTTTGTCCTGCGAATCCTTCGGATCGCCTTCCTTGCCGTCCTTGGACTGCTGCTCCTTCCCGTCCTTCTTGCCCTGCTCGTCCTTCTGATCCTTGCCTGAGCCGTCCTGCTGCGAGGCGTCCTGCTTCTTTTGCTGCTCGTCCTTCTTGTCTTTCCCGCCTTGCGAGGAGTCCTGTTTGTCCTTCCCGTCCTTTTTCTGGTCGTCCTTCTTGTCCTTGTCGTCTTTTTTCTCGTCCTGCTTCTTCTGCTCCTCCTGCTTCTGCTCCTCCTCAAGTTGCGCGATGAGCTTGTTCACGAGATCGCGGTTGTGCTTTGCGTCCTCGTGCTTCGGCTCGGATTTCAACACCTCGTCGTACTGCTGCACGGCGTCGCGCAGGTCGCCGAGCTTGTCCTCCTTTTTCTCATGCTTCACGCCGCGGCGCGCGAGCGTGTTCGCGAGATTGTAGGCCGCGCGGGGCTTCAGCTCCGGCGTCGCGGTGCCGAGTGCGCGGCTGAATGAATCCGCCGCGTGCGCGTAGTCGCCGAGTTCGTAGGCCGCGCTGCCTGCGTTGAAATGCAGTTCCGCGACATCTCGCGTTTTCAGGTCGCCCTCAAATTCCCCGAGCGATCCCTTATAGTCCTTCGCCTCGTATTTCTCGATGCCCGCATGGCGCGCATCCACACGCGCGGCGAACAGCAGCAGCACCGCAGCCGCAATTTTCGCCACCTGCACCCTCCGCTGCCTGCGCCGCTCGCCGAGCAGGAGCGATGCAACGATCGCGGCCACTGCCGCCCCGAGCGGCCACTGGTAGCGCTCGATCGGCTGGCGGGTGAGGCGTGCTTCTGTCTCGTGGTCTTTCATTTTGCCGAGGCCGTCGCTGACGATTTGTTTCATCTCAGCGGGGCCGTTGCGGAGCAGAATGTAGAAGCCCCCGCCCGCTTCCGCAACTTCCCTCATGCGCGGCTCGTCGAGCTTCGACTTCACATATTGCCCGCGGTCATCCTTGAGAAATTCAATTCCGCCGCCCTTCACCGGCACGGGAATCAGCGAGCCGTCCGGGGAACCGAGGCCGACGGTGAAAGTGTGGAAGCGCTCCTTGCACGCGCGCGCCGCAGTGACGGCGTCCGCCTCGAGTTCTTCGCCGTCGGAAAAAATGATCAGCGCGCGATGCTCGCTCTCGCCCTTGCCGAATGCCTCGTCCGCCGCCCGGATCGCATCCGAGAGATTTGTCCCGCCGCGCGGGATGATGTCCGTATCAATCTCCTGCAGCGACTCGCGCACCGCGCTGAAATCCGACGTGAGCGGCGCCTGCAAAAACGACGATCCCGCAAACGCGAGCAGCCCCACGCGGTCGCCCTCGATCTGGTTCAGCAGATCCTCCGCGGCGAGCTTCGCCCGCGTGAGCCGGTTCGGCTGGAGGTCCGTCGCGAGCATCGAGTTCGAGGTGTCCATCGCGATGATCACATCGCGTCCGCTCTGCCGCTTCTGCTCCCATGAGAATCCCCACTGCGGACGCGCGAGCGCCACGAGCGAGAGTGCGACCCCGGCCACCAGCAGCGCAAAACCCGCACGCCTGCGCGCGATGCTCACATTGCCCGCAAGCCGCGGCTGCAGGCGTGCCGCGATGAGCCGGTCCAGCGCAGTGCGCCGCATTTTCTCCGCGTAAAAAATCAGCGCCGCGAGAAATGGAAGCGCGGCGAGCGCCCACAGGAATTCCGGCTGCGCGAAATGGATTTCGTTCATGGCACCGTCCTCCAGAGCGTCTGCGAAAGCAGCGCGTGCAGCGCGGCGAGCGCGGCCCCCACGCCGACGAACCACTGGAAGATGTCCTTCCAGTCCGTCTTCCGCTTCAGCTTCACCTCGGTCTTCTCCAGCGTGTCAATTTCCGAGAAAATCTTGTTCAGCGAATTCGTGTCCATCGCGACGAAGAACTTCCCGCCGCCGATTTCCGCGACCTTGCGGAGCTGGCCCTCGTCCACTTTCACCGGGACATTCTGATAGACCTTGTTGCCCAGAAAATCGCGGCCTACCGGAAAGGGCGCGAGGCCGTTCGTGCCCGCGGCGATGGTGTAGATTTTAATGCCGAGCGTCTTCGCCGCCTCGGCCGCAGTCGCGGGCGGGATGGTCGTGATGTTCTCGTCGCCGTCGGTGAGCAGGACGATGATTTTGCTCTTTGCCTTTTTGTCCTTCATCCGGTTCGCCGCACTCGCGAGCGCGGAGCCGATGGACGTGCCGTCCTCGACGAGGCCGATGCGCAGGCGCTCCAGATTTTTCAGCAGCCAGTCGTGATCGAGCGTGAGCGGGCTCACAAGGTACGGCCTCCCTGCGAATGCGATGATGCCGATGCGATCGTTCGGCCGGCCCTCGATGAAGCGCTTCGTCACGTCCTTCACCACCTCGAGGCGGCTCGCGCGATCCTTGCCGAGCGTGAAATCCTCCGCCTGCATCGAGCCCGAGACGTCGAGTTCGAGAATGATGTCCACGCCGCTCGATTCAATCGTGTCGTGCGTCTTCCCGAGCCGCGGCCTCGCGAGCGCGACCACGAGACAAGCGAGCGCCGCGCAGATGATGAACGACCGGAATCCTCCCGCCCCCGCACGCCGCTCCCGCGCAAAGCCACGCAGCGGCGCGACGAATGAAAACCGGATCGCCGGCGAAGGCCCGCGCCCGCCCTGCATCCACGCGACAACGGGGATCACGAGCAGCGCAAGGAGCCACCACGGTTGCGCGAAGCTGAATGCGTCAGAGGTCATGTGCGCGTGCCCTGGACAAATGCCGCCGCCGCGCCGAGCAGCTCGCCGTTTTCCTCGGCGTGCGCCTCGATGCGTGCAAACTTCAGCATGTCGCAACGTTCGAGGAACGTCGCGAGCAGTTGCTTGTCCACGGCGGAAAAGCGCGGCGAGTCCGCAATGCTCGCGAGGAATTCCGGCGAGGTCTGCGAGGTCGCGGGCAGCGAAAACTGCGCGCCGACGTATGTGCGCAGCACATCGGAGACGCGCACGCTGAATGCGTAGGAATCGAGTTCGCGGATGTGTGCGCGCAATTCCTCCAGCTCGCGCAGTGCGATCTGGCGTGGAGTCGGCGGCGGAGTTTTCGGCCTGCGGCGCGCGAGCCACACGATGAGCCACGTGAGCAGCGCAAGCGCGATCACGGAGCCGATGCCGATCGCCCACCACACCCACGGCGGCCACGGCACATCCACCGGCGGCGCGATGCCGCGCAAGCCCGCAAGCGGATCGGGCGCGGCATCCGGCGCAGGTGCGGACGCGGGCGGTGTTGCAGGTTGGATCGCGGCGAGGATCATCCCATTGAAAGCCGGTGCTCGCGTGTGCTGAAAAAGCGGCGCAGCGCAGGCACGTAGTCCTGGTTCGTTTCCAGAGTGATCGTGTCCACGCCGAGCCGACGGAAGCCGGAGGGCAGATCGCCGTGCCATCCGCCGACTTCGCTCGCGTAGCGCAAGCGCGTCCTGCGGTCGGAGGTGTCCACGAGCACGCGCTCGCCGGTCTCTGCGTCCTCGAGGACGATGCGGCCCACGTCGGGCAGTTCGAGTTCGCGCGGGTCCACGATGGTCATCGCGACGAGGTCGTGGCGGCGTGCGGTGATGCGCAGTTGCTTGCCGTAATCCGGCGCGTGGAAATCCGAGAGCATGAGCACGACGGCGCGGCGGCTCGTCACGCGGTTGAGAAATTCCAGCGCGCCCGCGAGGTCGGTGCCGCGGCCCTTTGGCTCGAAGAAGAGAATCTCGCGGATGATGCGCAGCGAATGCAGGCGGCCCTTCGCTGGCGGGATGAACAGCTCGACGTGATCGGAAAACAGGATGCAGCCGACCTTGTCGTTGTTGCGGATGGCGCTGAACGCAAACACGCACGCGACCTCCGCCGCGAGTTCGCGCTTGCTGAGATGCACGCTGCCGAATTCGCCCGACGCGCTCACGTCCACGACGAGCATCACCGTCAGCTCGCGCTCCTCGGTGAATTTCTTGATGAACGCATCGCCCATGCGCGCCGTGACGTTCC
Source organism: Verrucomicrobiota bacterium (assembly GCA_014189875.1). Taxonomy (GTDB): domain Bacteria; phylum Verrucomicrobiota; class Verrucomicrobiia; order Chthoniobacterales; family Chthoniobacteraceae; genus SXWH01. The sequence goes on from BJFP01000060.1 coordinate 16,892, forward strand.
AGTCAATCGCGCGCAC
>BJFP01000061.1 GCA_014189875.1 Verrucomicrobiota bacterium
CTTGTCGCCATCCTTCTTGCAGGTGGCGGTGACGGTCGCGGACTTCGGGGCCTTGCAGATTTCCTCGTGGAACTTCTTCGCGACGTCGTTGTCGGCGAAGTGATACGTGGTCTTCTTGCCATCCTTTTCGACGGCGAAGACGGTCGCGCACTCGGTGGCGGTCTTCAGGCAGCACTTCGCGCAGCAGGCCTTGCCGCTGAGGGTGATTTCCTTGCCCTTGCTCTCGGCAAATGCGGGGGCTGCGATGAAGCCGAGGAGGGCGACGATGGTGAGGAGGATGTTTTTCATGGTTGGGATTGGGATTGTTGGTTTGGATTTTGCGGCACGCCGCACGGGCGGACGCGCTGCATCGGAGTCAATCTGCGCCACGCCTGCCGCGCCGCACGGCGCTTGGCCAAGGCTGTGCAGGAATTGCCTGCACCGTGGCGCGGATGCTCCTGTCCGCAGCGGGGCGGCGGGAAGCCGTTCCGCGAAGGCATCTGCGCGACGGTCCGGCGGATGTTAAATTTTTAACATATTTCTATTGACGCGGCGGCACAGTAGGTGTTAAAAATTTAACATGCCAACCGACACCCACCAGCTCACCCGCCGCGAGCGGCAAATCATGGACATCATCTTCGCCCGCGGCGAAGCCACCGCCGCCGAGGTCGCCGCCGCGCTGCCCGGCGAACCCAGCGACTCCACCGTGCGCACACTGCTGCGCATCATGGAGGAAAAGGGCCACCTGAAGCACCGCGAGGACGGCCCGCGCTTCGTGTATCTCCCCGTGCGGACGCGCGCCGCGGAGAGCAAGTCGGCGCTGAAGCGCGTGGTGAAGACGTTTTTCGAAGGCTCATTCGCCGACGCGGTCGCCGCGCTCGTAGACACAGCGGACGGCAAGCTGCCCGCCGAGGAGCTGAAGCGCATCGAAGCCATCATCAAAAGGGCGAAAGCCAAATAACTCCAACCCCCATGAACATCGAAACTCCATTCGTGTCGCTGCTCGACCTGCTCGTGAAGAGCGCCGCGCTCATCCTCATCAGCACCGCGTTGCTTGCGGTGATGCGCAAGGCTTCAGCGGCAAACCGCCATGCAGTGTCCGCCGCCATCTTCGGCGCGCTGCTCCTGCTGCCATTTACGAAGCTGGTGTCCGCCCGCTGGTCCTTCGTGCTGGAGAAAGCCGCCGCGGCCTCGGTGAATGTGCGCCTGCCGGTGATCACCACGGCATCTACCGTCGGCGAGCGTGCATCCGTGCAGCCCGTGGAAAATGTCGCGCACCCTGCGCCACGCACACTGCTGGTGATTCCGTGGAAGAAGCTCGTTGTCGCAGTCTGGATCGCCGGCGCAGTGCTGCTGCTCACCCGTCGCGGGCTCATTGCATTGAAGTTGAGAGCAATCGTTCGGAGTAGTTTTCCGATCGAGAATGAGCGGCTTGCCGCAAAAGTGCGTTCGCTTGTGGACGCGGGCCGCGTGCGTGCCGAGGTGCGTGAATCCGACCTGTGCCTGGTGCCACTGGCGTCGGGTATCGTGCGGCCGGTTGTCCTGCTCCCCATCGAGGCAGCAGAATGGAGCGATGCGTTCGTTTCCTCCGCGCTGCGTCATGAGCTGGGCCATATCCGCCGTCGCGATTGCATCACGCGTCTCCTCGCCGATGTGCTCTGCGCGATCTACTGGATGAACCCCCTTGTGTGGTTCGCAGCGCGGCAGATGAGGATCGCCCAGGAGCAGGCGTGCGATGACCTCGTGCTCATTTCCGGCGCGCCGGCCGATGAATACGCGAGCCAGCTCGTGGATGTCGTCCGCAGTCTGCAGGGCGACCGCTTCACCGCGCGCCACGCGCTCGCGATGGCGCAGCCTTCCACGCTCGAAACCCGCGTGCGCGCCATCGTGGATGAAGGTCGTGACCGCAGTCCTCGTGGCGCGAGGGCTACTGTCGCTGGCTGCCTGTCCGCGGCGTTCACCCTCGCCATTTGCCTGGTGACTCAAGTGCGCGGTGCGGACCAGGACAAAGCGGTGGACGCGATGCGACGTGGACTCGCTTTCCTTGCAACCCAGCAGCAGGATGACGGCTCGGTTGGTTCGGGGCAATACAGTGGCAGCATCGCCCTTACCAGTCTGGCCGGGCTGGCACTGATGGCTGATGACACGCAGGCGGAGCGGGTGACGAAGGCCGCGAAATTCATCCTGTCGGCGCAAAGAGACGATGGGTTCATCGCTGGCAAATCAATGTATGACCACGGGTATGCGACGCTGTTCCTCGCGGAATATTTCAAGGCCACCGCCCGGGCTGAGGTGAAGGACAGTCTGGCCAAGGCCGTCGTTCTGATCGTGAAGAGCCAGGGAAAGGATGGCGGCTGGCGATACATCCCCGCGCCGACAGATGGCGATACGTCCGTGAGCGCCTGCCAGTTGATGGCTCTCGTGGCGGCGCGGAATGCCGGAGTGGATGTGCCCGCCGCGACTTTCAGCGCGGGCGTTGGATTTCTGAAGCGCTGCCAAAATCCGGATGGGGGCTTCGGTTACATCGCGCCCGGCGTCAGTGCTTTCACGCGGTCCGCAGCCTCGCTATCGGCTTCGCTTGCGACCGCAAAATGGACGGAGCCCGCAAGTCGGCCTGACGGAATTAAGGGTGCCGATTACCTGATGGCTTTTCTGCCACAGCCGGAGGCTGGGCCCGAAGGCATGCAGTACTTCTTCCACGGTCACTACTATGCCGCCCAGGCTTTGCAGCTTGTCGGCGGGGACCGGTGGAAGCGCTGGCAGGATTCCCTTCGCGAGAATCTGATCTCGAACCAGAAGGCCGACGGTTCATGGGCGGACACGATGTCCGTGGAACTCGCGACAAGTGAGGCGTGTCTGACCCTGCAAATTCGGAATTCCATTCCTGCCATCGGAAAATCCGCTCGCAAGTCGGGCACCGTGAATCATCCATAGCTGCTGCAAATCGTGTCGGGCGAGACGGTATGCATCGGGTAGGGTGGGCGTCCCGCCTGCCGTATTTCGCGTCCCGCGGAATACACCCGGGCCCGTGCTCTCGGGGCTGCTCGCGGTGATGCGGCAGCCGAATGAATTGAGGAAATTCCGCAGCGCATTTTCCGCAGTGGAGAAAATGGGGCCGGATGACGTCCAATCGGCGCTCGACCTCGCGAAGAAACGCACGGGCAACGAGTGGGGCGGGCTGGTGCCGATGATCGTCGCGAGCCGCGGCGTGGCTGCAGAAACTTCCCGCGAGCAATGAGCGCGATGCAGCCGTGACCGCGTATGCAAACACGGTGACGCCCCGCGATCCCGAAGGCGCGGCAACGTGGGCCGCGACGGTGGGCGACGAGAACAAGCGCGAGAACGCCGTGCGCGCCGTGTATCAGCAATGGAAGCGGAACGACGAGTCGGCGGCGAACCGCTGGCTCGCGGGTTCAGCCGCGCTTTCGGACGATGCAAAAAAGCGGATCGGCGGGAAGTGAGGGTGCGGTGTCCCATTCACGCTCTCCAGTCGCGCGTGTGATCGTGGTGTGGGTGAGAGCGTGCCGAACTCGGATTCAAACGCAGAGGTGCGGAGGTGGAAGGAGAGGCCCGCAGAGGAAGACTTGAAATCATCCCTCTGCGCACCTCCCTGTTTTCCTCTGCTCCTCTGCGTTTGAAAATGGAGCGACGGCACGCTTTCCGAGACCCGCGTAAGATTCCACGGGTGACAGGGAGGAGGAACCACGGATTTCACGGATGGCACGGATGAAAGAATTTCGCTCTGAAAACCATCCGCGCCATCCGTGAAATCCGTGGTGAACTTTTTTCCGGTCCAAGCGGCCGGATTTTTCGCCGGGGTTCGAGATCCATGTGATGCTCGATTTTCGCTGGGGATATCCGTAGGTTGCGCGGTGTGCTTCCCCGCCTGATCCGTTTTGCCGTCGTCGTTTCGCTCACGTTCGTGTGCCGCGTGGCGTTTGCGCAGCGCCTCAGTCCGCTCACGTCGGCACCGGATTGGGCGAGGCTGGAAGCGTTTCAGAACACGATCACGCGGGCGGAATTCCTGCGGCTGCTTGACAAGGTGTATGCGCCGGGCGGCGCGGCTGCGGGGGTGATCGAGGTGCGGGAAAATGAGGCGGTGATCCTGAAGACGCTCACGCCGCCGGAGATGTTCGTGCTGCGGTTTGCGAAGGCCGCGAAGTCGGCAAAAGCACCTCCGCGGAACTGGCGCGCGGCGTCGGCGCTACCGCGCGCGAAGGCGAACCGTCCGCTCGAAGGTGTGAAGCTCGCGCTTGATCCGGGGCACATCGGTGGCGACTGGGCGCTGCTGGAAGGGCGCTCATTCCAGCGCGGAAAGGACACGCCGGTGCGCGAGGGCGAGATGACCTTGCTCGTGGCGAAGCTCGTCGCGCCGAAGCTGCGCGCGCTCGGTGCGGAGGTGTCGTTTGTGCGCGATGCGAACGTGCCCGCGTCGCCCTTCACCGTGGACGCGCTGCGGCCCGCGGCGCGGAAGGAAATGCAGATCCTCGGCATCGCGGCGTCGCGCGAGAACTATGACGGCGTTCACGATCCGCAGAAGGGCGACACGGTGCAGTGGCAGGCCGAGCGCCTCTTTTACCGCGTCGCGGAAATCCACGAACGTGCGCGCAGAGTGCGGGAAAAAATCCGGCCCGATCTCACGGTGTGCATCCATTTCAACGGGACCGACTGGCGCGATCCGGAGAATCCCGACTTTGCGGAAAAGGAGGATCTGCATGTGATGGTGAACGGCTGTTTCAGCGCCGATGAGTTGCGCTTCGACGACCAGCGTTTCGAGATGCTCCTGCGTCTGCTCACGCGCAGCCACTCGGAGGAGCTTGCCGCCGCCGCGCCGATGGCCAAGGCGCTCGCGGCTGCGACGGGGCTGCCGCCTTTCACCTACTTCGGCGGCAACGCGGTGCGCGCGGGTTCGGACACGTACGTGTGGGCGCGGAATCTTCTCGCGAACCGGATCTTCGAGTGCCCGGTAGTGTATCTCGAGCCGTATTGCATGAACACCGAGCTGACCTATGCGCGCATCCAGGCCGGCGACTACGAGGGCGAACGCGAGGTCGCGGGCAAGATGCGCCGGAGCATTTTCCGCGAATATGCGGATGGGATCGTGGCGGGATTGCGCGACCACTACCGGACGACGCGTAGTGCGAAAAAGTAGGCGGGATTTGAAACCTCTCGCGGGCGAGCGCAGCGAGGTGGCGGGGAGTGGGACGCCCGTCCCGCTCCACACCGCTGCGCTCACCCCGGCAGCGTGCCGAAGTAGCGGTCGCCTGCGTCGCCGAGGCCGGGGAAGATGTACGCGCGCTCGTCCAGCCGCTCATCCACGGCGCTCGTGAAAATGGCGACGTCGGGGTGCTGTGCGCAGAGGTGCGCGATGCCCTCCGGTGCAGCGAGGAAGCAGATGAAGCGGATGCGCTTCGCACCTTCGTATTTGAGCTTCGTGATCGCATCCGCGCTGCTGTGCCCGGTCGCGAGCATCGGGTCCACGACGAGCACGTCGGCCTCGGCGAGCTGCGCGGGCGCGTTGAAATAATATGAGGTAGGCAGATGCGTCGCCTCGTCGCGTCGCATCCCGATGTGGCCGACGGCAGCGTCGCCGAGGAAGGGCAGGATCGCCTCGGACATCCCGAGCCCCGCGCGGAGGATCGGCACGACGACGATCGGGCGTATGAGCTTCGTGCCATCGGTCTCGGTGAGCGGCGTGCGGATTCTTTCCGCGGCAGTCTCGAGGTCGCGTGTCGCTGCGAACGCGAGCAGCACGGCGAGCTCCTGCGCATTGCGGCGGAATTCGCGCGGCGATGTGCGCTCGTCGCGCAGGCGCGCGAGCTTCACACGGGCGAGCGGATGTTCGATGAGGGTGACGTTGGGCGGCATGGGGCGGGAAAAGTTGAGAGTTGAGAGTTGAGAGTTGAGGGTTGAGAGGCAAGTGCCGCGCCGCCCGGATCATTCGGGCGGCAAGTTCATCCTCTCAACTCTCGACTCTCAACCCTCAACTCTCAACCCTCAACTCTCCCTCCCCCGGCATTGATTTTCCCCCGCGCGCACGCCAGAGTCCGAGAAATGAAAGCGCTGATCGCCATCCTTTTCCTCGTCCTCTGCACCACGCAGGCCGGCGCAGCCGAACGCGTGACGCTCTACGCGCGCCTCACCGAGGATCTCGCCGTGGAGCTCACCGACGGCTCGAAGTGGGCCATGGAAAAGGGCGACTGCTTCCCGGTCGTCGCCTACAAGGAGTCGCAGACGAAACTCATCCTGCGCCTCGCGAGCACAAACTTCGTCGTCGCAAGCCAGCACGCCGCGATCGTGAACGAGAAGGACACGCCGGCGGCGATCGAACGCTACCGCGGAACGCTGCAAGTCTATATCGAAGGATTCTCCGCGCGATGGAAGGCGCGGGCCGAGGCGGCCGCGAAAAAATGAAACTCTACTTGAAAACTTGGTGCCCGTGGTGCGTCGCCGCGCGCGAGTGGCTGGACATGCGCGGCTTCGGCTACGAGCTGATTGACGTGGAGGCCGACCGCGCGGACTACGACGAGATGATCCAGCTTTCCGGGCAAAGCAAGACGCCCACGCTCGTCACGCGCGAGGGCGTGGTGCTGCCCGATTTCGGTCCCGAGGAACTCGAAATCTTCGTCGCACGCCACGGGCTCAAGCCATGAGCATGGCCGATCTTTTTCTGATCCTCGGCGTGTTCGCGCTCAGCGTGGCGCTGCGCACGACGGGCAATCTGGTGCTGGGAAAAATCGGCGTGCTCGGCTACCTCACCACGTCGTTCCTCGCGGGCTGGCTGCTCACGGGCTGGTGGCCGATGGGCCTCATCTTCATGAGCTTCTGGCTCGTGTGGCCGTGGTACGAGCTGATCACGCGCGTGCGGAAAATCGCGATGCCCGTGAACACCGAACTGCGCCACAAGACGCCGCCGCACCGCGAAATGTTCCCCGCGCTCGACGACCTCACCGGCGAGATCGAGGGCGAGGGCTTCGAGCACGCCGCGGATCTCGGACGCGAGTGGGACGAGGCGCGGCAGTTCTTCCGCGTCTTTCACAAGCCCGACGAGCGCGTGCAGGCCGTCATCTGCCTCGTGGAGCAGGAAAGTTTCGCATTTTACTACCTGCGGCTCATCTCACGCGGGGCCGACGGCACGATCTGGACGACGTGGAATTATCCGTTCGCGCTCAATCTCAAGCTCGCGCCCGAGTGGCGCACGAACAGCGAGGACGGCAGCAAGTCATTCCCACAGCTCCTCGACAGCCATCGCGATTTCCTCGCGCGCAAAGACGTCCTCACTGCCGAACTCGCCACCACCGATCCGGAAAAACTCGGCGGCCAGCTCCACGCCGAGCAGGCCGCGCAGATCGCGCACAACGTCACCGCCGGCATCCTCGCGCGCGGCAAGGACGGCGCGATCCGCTACACATGGCGCGGGCTGATGTTCATCTGGTTCCAGTTCCTCCGCGACTTCGTGCGGCTGCACTGAGGGCGTGCTGCTCGCCGTCCGGAAATCCGCACCATCCCGACAGCACGGGCCCGGCGCATAATTCTCGCATTCACCGTCGCGCCGCCTCTATTCACTCCGCGTGAAGCGAAACCTCCGGCGACTGCTCGTGGCGCTGCTCTGTGCGGCGAATGTCGCGCTTGCGGTCGTGCTCTGGCGATCGCCCGACCCGGCCTATCACGTCCAGAAAATGCTCGCGCTGGGCCGCTACTCGGAGCACGACAGGCTCATCGCGGACGCCGCGAAAAAACACGGACTGGACCCGCTGCTCGTGAAGGCCGTCGTGTGGCGGGAGAGCCGTTTCACGCCGACAAAGATCGGCACGTCCGGGGAGCGCGGGCTGATGCAGATCGGCGAGGCTGTCGCGCGCGACTGGGCCGCCGCGCACAAGATCGAGGTCTTCGTGTATGCCGATCTTTTTGACGCGAGGACAAACCTCGACGCCGGCACATGGCACCTCGGCCGCGCGCTCGAACACTGGAAGGATCGCGACGCCCCGCTCCCGTTCGCGCTCGCGGAATACAATGCCGGACGGTCCCGCGTGGAAAAATGGGCCGCCGACGGCGCGGACGCGCAGCGCATGATGCGCGCAGCAGCAGGAAGCACGCGGCGCTACGTGGACGACATCATCCGCCGCTACCAGCGCTACACTGCGCAGCAGCAGTGAACCCCAATCCCGTGATGAGTGCTCCCCGCGAAAAGGTGGATTTCAAAAAGAAGCTCGGCGAGGTGCCGCACAAGCCCGGCGTGTACCTGCACCGCGACCGCTTCGGCCGCGTGATCTACGTCGGCAAGGCTCGCGATCTCCGCAAGCGGCTCTCGCATTATTTCACACCGTCGCGGCTCATGCGCGCGGACCCGAAGGTGCGCGCGCTCATCGAGGCGATCCATGATTTCGACTGGCACGTCGCCGGCAGCGAGCCCGAGGCGCTCCTGCTCGAAGGCAAGCTGATCAAGGAATACCGCCCGCGCTACAACGTGAGTTTTCGCGATGACAAGCGCTTCCTGATGGTGAAGGTGGACGTGCGCGAGGAGTGGCCGCGCTTCCGGCTCACGCGCGTGAAAAATCCCGATGACGGCGCGCGCTATTTCGGCCCGTTTGCGCACTCGGGCGCGCTGCGGCAGACGCTCACGTTCATGCGGAAAAGATTCGGCGTGCTCACATTCGGTCGCGGCTCTCCGACGGAACGCGAGCGCAAATCGAGCACCTACCAGGTGCCGATGAAACTCGCGGAGACGACGCCCGAGGAGTACGCCGAACGCGTCGCGAAGGCGTGCGAATTTTTCGAGGGCCAGTCGAAGGAACTGCTCGCGCCGCTCGAAGATGAAATGCGGAAGGCGGCGACAAACCTCGACTTCGAGCGCGCCGCCGAGATCCGCAACATGCTCGACGACCTCCGCAAGACGACGAAGCCCATGACGCGCTACACGACGACGATGCGCCACCGCCTGAAGCTCCCCGGTGCGATCGATCCGGCCACCGATCTCGCGGAACTCGGCGAGATGCTCGGCCTCGCAGGGCCGCCACGCCGGATGGAGTGCTTCGACATTTCCAACATCAGCACGACGCACGTCGTCGCGAGCATGGTGTGCTTCATTGACGGGCGTCCCGCGAACCACCTTTACCGGCGCTACCGGATCAAAAGCATCGAGGGCCGGCAGGATGATTTCGCGAGCATGGCCGAAGTCGTGCGGCGGCGATACACGCGCACGCTGCGCGAGATTTCCGAATGCGGAATGACGAACGACGAGGCGGAATCCGAAAGCAGCGTCGTGCGCGAGCACGTGGACTACTCATTTTCCCAGGAGGGCAATGCCGATATCGCACGCCGGCTGACAGCCGGGACCAATCCGCAAACCGCAAACCGCAATCCGCAATTGCCGGACCTGATCATCGTGGACGGCGGCAAGGGCCAGCTCAGCTCCGCATGCGCCGAACTCCAGCGGCTCGGGCTCTTCGACGTGCCGATCATCGGGCTCGCGAAGGAGTTCGAGGAAATCTACCGGCCCGGAAAATCGCAGCCGATGATTTTGGACAAAGACAGCGGCGCGCTGAAGCTCCTCCAGCGCATCCGCGACGAGGCGCACCGCTGGGCGAATGGCTACCACCAGCTCCTCATGAAACGCCGCATCGCCGAGAGCACGCTCGACGACTGCCCCGGCGTGAGCGAATCGCGCAAGCAGGCGCTGCTGCGGAAATTCGGAAGCGTCGCGCGGCTGCGGCGCACCAGCGCCGAGGCGATCGCAAAAGTCCCGGGCATCGGTGTAAAGCTCGCGGAGACCATTGCGCAGTTTTTGAAGGAGCGCGGGTAGAGCCGACAATCCTGTCGGCAGGTCAGGACTGGCGGAGGCGGCGGGATGGTGCGCTCCCACGCCGCGCACTGCAATTCATCGCACGGAGATCCGCATCCGCATCTCGTCCTGGGCGGATCGTGCCGACAGATTGTCGGCACCACATTGCCGCACGCTCGGCCACCCTACTATTTCTCCCCGTCGAGCTTCTTCAGCCACTCGGGTTTTTCCACGTCCTCGAGGATGATGTTCTGTCCCGCGACCGTGCTGATGCGTCCGTTCGGATACTTCGATTCCGTCGGATTGGGCGGGCCGCTGCGGCGTTCGATGGCCTTGATTGTGTAGCCTTGGTCCGCCTTTTTCACGCGCCCCTCGGCGATCCACTCCGAGACCATGTCGCCGGTGAGATCGGTCACGGTGAGCTTCGTGTATTTTTGGCAGTCCTTGTCGGCGGCTGAATCCTTCGTTCTGGTGGTCTCGCATCCGGCGAGGAGGGCGAATGCGAGGAGCAGGAGATACTTCACGGCGCGGACTGTGGCTGCGGTGTGCGCGGGGCTCAAGCAAGGATTGCCTTCACCACTTTGCCGTGGACATCGGTGAGCCGGTAATCGCGGCCTGCATTGTGAAACGTGAGCCGCTCGTGATCGAAGCCAAGGCAGTGAAGGATCGTCGCCTGCACGTCGTGGACGTGGACGGGATTTTCCACGACGTGAAATCCGAGATCGTCCGTCGCGCCGTAGCTCATGCCGGGGCGGATTCCTCCGCCGGCCATCCAGATCGTGAACGCCTGCGGATGATGATCGCGGCCGAGCGCGCGACCGAGCGAAGGATTCGTCTCGACCATCGGCGTGCGTCCGAATTCGCCGCCCCAGATCACCAGCGTGTCGTCGAGCAGCCCACGCCGCTTGAGATCCATCACGAGCGCGGCGCTGGCCTGGTCGGTCTTCTTGCAGTTGTCCTTCACGTTGCCGGCCACGTCGCCGTGTGCGTCCCATCCCTCGTGGTAGATGTTCACAAAACGCACGCCCCGCTCGATCATCCGCCGCGCAAGCAGGCACGCGCGGGCGAACGACGCCTTGCCCGGATCGCAGCCGTAGAGTTCGAGCGTCTCCTTGCTCTCGTTGCGCAAGTCCATCAGCTCCGGCGCGCTCGTCTGAAGGCGGAAGGCCATCTCGCAATTTGCGATGCGCGTCGCAATTTCCGGGTCACCGGACTGCGCAAGCTGGCGTTCATTCATCGCGCGGACGAGATCGATGGTGTTGCGTTGCAGGCGCGCGTCCACGCCTGCCGGATTGCCGAGGTTCAAAATCGGATCGCCCTGATTGCGGAATCGCGTGCCGGTGTAGGTCGTCGGCAGGAAGCCGCTCGACCACAGCGCCGAGCCGCCGCTCAGTCCGCTCCCCGTGCTCATCACGACGAATGCCGGCAAGTCCTGTGTCTCCGCGCCGAGCCCGTAAAGCACCCACGATCCGAGGCAAGGACGCCCCGGCTGCGAGAAGCCCGTGTTGAAAAAAATCTGCGCGGGCGCGTGGTTGAACTGATCGGTACGCACCGATTTCACGAGGCAGATATCGTCCGCGACCTTCGCGAGGTGCGGCAGCATCTCGCTCAGTTCCGCGCCGGATTTTCCGTGTTTGGAAAATTTGTAGCGCGGCCCGAGCACCGCCGCATCGGGCCGGATGAACGCGTAACGCTGTCCTCCGATCACCGATGGCGGAAGCGGCTTGCCTTCAAGCTTCGTCAGTTCCGGCTTGTTGTCGAACAGCTCAAGCTGCGAAGGCGCGCCTGCCATGAAGAGATGGATCACGCGCTTCGCCTTGCCTGTAAAATGCGGCTGGCGTGGCGCGAGCAGATTCGCAGGCGCAGCCGAGCCCGCGCGCAGCGAATCCGTGAGCAATCCCGCGAGGGCGATTTTTCCGAGGCCCACGCCGCAGTCGCGGAGGAAGTGGCGACGAGTGACGTCGAGACAGCGTTGCTGGAGCGGATTCATCGGAGCGAATTTAATCCGCAGCCCCGCAAAGGCGAAACTTTTTCAAGCCGCCGAAGCCTCAACCACGGCGAAAATCTGCGGTGCCCATGGACGCCGACCGCGCTCAGTATCGGAGCACCTTCGCCAGAAAATCCCGGCACTGCACCGACTGCGGCGCATCGAAAAGCTTCGCTGCGGATTCCTGCTCCACGATTTTTCCATCCGCGAGAAACGCCACGGTGTCGCCCACGCGCTGCGCAAAACCCATCTCGTGCGTGACGAGGATGAAGCTGCGGCCCTCGCCCTTCAGCTCTTCGATCAGCTCGAGCACCTCCGCCGTCATCTCGGGATCGAGCGCCGAAGTCGGCTCGTCGAAAAGCAGCAGCCGCGGCTGCGCGGCGATGGCGCGCGCGATGGCCACACGCTGCTTCTGCCCGCCGGAAAGTTCCGCCGGTTTTTTCATCGCGTGTGCATCGAGCGCAAAGCGGCGCAGCGTGCTCATCGCCGTCTCGCGCGCCTGCTCCGGTGTGTGGCCGTGAACTTTTTCGAGAGCGAGCGTGATGTTCGCTAGCGCGGTCAGATGCGGGAAAAGATTGAACGCCTGGAACACGATCCCGAGCCGCCGCCGGTGCGCGCGCAGCTTTTCCTCCGATGAATAATCCACCGCCTCGCCATCGAACGTCACACCGCCCGCATCTGGCGCTTCGAGTCCAGCGATGGTGCGCAGCAGCGTGCTCTTCCCGCCGCCCGAGGGTCCGATGAAAACGACCGCACGCGCATCGCCGAAGTCGGCGGAAATCCCGTCGAGCACCGTCTTCCCCGCGAATGCCTTCCGCACGCCATCGAGCCGCAGCTTCATGGCGTCAACGTGGTGGAACGCGACCTCCGGGCGCATTTCCAGTTACAAGACTTGCGCCGCCCTCCCGCGCTCCGCAGAAAATCACCGAGCGCCATCCGCCACCGCAGCGAGCGGAGTGTGCGGAGGATTTCAGCGGCGGGCTTCATGTGCGCCGACGCTAGACGAACGCGCAGGCCATGCAACCGCCCCGTGACCGACGCAGATTCACCACGAAGACACAAAGGATACGAAGAGCTCCAAAGCAAACCACGCTTCGTTCCTTTGCGACCTTCGTACCTTCGTGGTGAAGTTGCTCCCGTTCGACTCCCGCTTGCCCCACGCGCCCCGCACATGCAAAGGATGTCCGCATGAGCATCCCCGTCACCGACCTTACCCTCCGTCCCCCACGCAGCGTCCGCGCCCGTCTCGGCGGCTACGCGCTGCTTCCCCGCATGCTCGACAAATGCCGCGCCGAACTCGCCGGCACCGCAGGCTCCTTCCACTACGCCTGCCCAAACGACCAGCGTATCCTCACCTTCCTCGGCATTGACGCCGACGCGCTGCGCACCGAGGTCGCGAACGGCAAGGGTGACGGCGAACTCCTCACCTGGATCAAGCTGAACCAGCGCAACCGCCATACGCCCGAGGAAATCGAGGCCTGGAGCGACGCAATGGACAAGCGGACGCCCACGCCGGAAGACCGGGAGAAATTCGAGCAATATCTCGGCGAGTGCGGCCCAAACCGGAAGGACATCACCCGCTGGCCCGACCTCCTCGACCTCGACGACTTCGTGTCCTACGGCGGGAAGGCGTGAGCCTAACTCGCCACCTCGACCGGTTTTGAGTCACCGCTAGCACTTCATGATTTTCGGAGAGCCCACGGACTTCGCGATTGAGGCGTATCACGAGCCGTCTGGCGCGAGGTGGGCGGGCTTCGGTCGTATGTCTATCGATATCCAAGGTGTGCGACTCGGGAACATCCACGAGAAGCATTGTTCTCTATTTCACGCCGCAGACCGTCTCCGGGATCTGCCTCCGACCATCGCAGAATTGTGGGATGAGGCATTTAACGGACTTTCCGATGCGGAAATATTCGCTGTCGTGGACGAGGCGCTCTACCGAGCCAGCACAGGTAACTGGGCACGTTACGGACGCTTCGATTTCCTCACGAACACCGGGGAGCAATTCGACAACCTCAAGACTTTCATTGTCTGTCGTCCAGACCAACGCATCAGCATCCTCTATCAACTACCCGACGACAAACTTGGCGCTGCATCGTGTTCTGCTCAGTCGTTCCAGAATACATCCGCGTCGTTCGTGCGGTGGTTCGACAAACAAGTTCGGATAATCGCGCCATCTTGGTTTCCCGCCTGATCCTGTACCTTCCGTCAGGACAGCCTTGAGTCCATGCATCCTCACACGCACACTCTACCCATGAGCACCAAGCAAATCGTCCAAGACCTGCTCGACAAGCTTCCTGAGGATGCGTCGCTTCACGATGTCGCCCGTGAGATCGAGTTTGTGGCGGGGGTGAGACAGGGGCTCGCCGAGATTGAACGCGGCGAGCGCATCCCGATCGAGGAGATCGAGCGCGAACTGCCGTCATGGGTTATCAGGTAGCCCTCTCGCCTTCGGCCCGTGGCGACCTTCGGGACATCGTGCGATACATCTCGCTGGACTCGCCGGAACGCGCCGTGGGGTTCGGTCAGTTTCTCATCAGCAACACGAAACGGTTGGCTGATTTTCCCGAGCTGGGCCGCGTGGTTCCGGAGTTTGATGATGCTTCCATCAGGGAAATCGTCGTCCGTTCTTACCGGGTGATCTATCGTGTCAGTCATGCCGAGCAACGTGTGGACGTTGCCCGATTCTGGCACGGCGCGCGCGGGATTCCCGAAATCGGAGTCGGGTGATTTTTCTCCCGCTCAAAACAGCTCCGCGATCGGCGTGCCTTCCGTCAGCGCGACGGGACGACCGTCCGTGGATTCGTAACTGATGTTGCTCACCTCGTAGCCGAGCGCGGCGAATATCGTGGTGTGGATTTCCGCAGGGGGTGACGGGGCGATCCTTCGGGTATGCGCCGGTGCTGTCGGATTCGCCCAGCAATTGGCCGCCACGAATCCCGCCGCCGGCGAGGAGCACGCTGTAGCAGCCGGGCCAGTGGTCGCGTCCGGCGTCCACGTTGATCTTCGGCGTGCGGCCGAATTCGCCCATCCACACGACGAGCGTGGTATCGAGCAGGCCGCGCTCTTTGAGGTCGTCGAGCAGCGCGGCGTAGGCCTGCTCCATCGGCGGGACGATACGGTTCTTGAGTCCGCTGAAGTTGTCCTTGTGCGTGTCCGACGTGATGCTCGGGCCGTTCACGGTGGTGACGAAGCGCGTGCCCGCCTCCACGAGCCGGCGCGCGAGCAGGTGCGACTGGCCCAATGAATGCCGCCCGTAGCGTTCGCGCACGGAGTCGGGCTCGCGCGTGAGGTCGAACGCCTGCGCGGCTTTTTCCGACTGGAGGATGGACACGGCCTTGTCGCTGAAGATGTCCGTTTCCGCCGCTTGCGGCGAGACGATGCGCTGCGACTGCGGAGATTGGGAGTCGGCGGGATTTTTCAAAAGGCCGATGCGCTGCGTGAGGTGCTCGGGCGTGAGGCTCGTGTCGAGCGAGAGGTTGCGCACTTTGAAGCCGGTCGCGTTCGGGTCGTCGTCGAGCACGAAGGGATCGAACTGCGCGCCGAGACAGCCGCCGTATTGGGCGGGCGTGATGTAGGCATTACTGTCGCAATGCGGGAACGGCGTGATGACATACGGCGGCACGCCTGCGCTGAAGCCGTCGCGCTGCGCGAGCCAGCCGCAGAGCGTGCCGACGCCCGGGATGTCCGAGTGGCTGGGATTGATGAGCGTGCTGTCCACGCGATACGGGCGGCCGACGGTGGCCCAGTGCATGCCGCCGTTGTGGCTGCTATGCTCGTGGTGGACGCTGCGGATGAGCGCGACTTTGTCCATGCGCTTCGCCATGCGCGGGAGGAGTTCGGAAATGTGGACGCCGGGGAGGTTCGTGCGGATCGGCGAGAAAATGCCGCGCACCTCCGAGCCGGCGTCGGGCTTCGGATCCAAGAGGTCAATATGGCTCGGCGCGCCGCCGTTGAAGATCAGGATTATGGACTTCGCCCTGCCCGGCCCCGTGCGCGTCGCGCAGGCCGAGCGCGCCCTTGCGCAGGATGCTCCTGCGCGTGGCGAGGAGATCGGATTGGAACGTGGAGGAGTTCAAGTGCGCGGGGACGGCGGGGGGATTCTCACCGGTGTGGCGGCTGCCAATTTCAATCCGGCGCGTGCGCGGGTCTGAGCGGAATTCAAGCGGATGAATTGACAGCACTCCCATCGGCGAATAGTGCGCCGCCGGCAAATCACCATCAATATGACCACACTCCGGCGCATCCTCGGCATTTCACTCCTGTTTGCATTGGTGCTCACCCTTTCCGGCTGCAGGCATCACAGGAAAGGCTACAAATGGTCCCGGAGTTACTGGAGCCTCCGCCATGTGTCCCTGCTCAAGCCCAGGCCAAAACCCAACACGTTCCAAAACTCGGGCAACGTCTCGCAGTATCGGAGCGCATCGCCCGATTCATTCTCTGCCCAGCAGAACGCTGCTCGCGAGGCGAACATGCGTGCCGGGCAGCAACTGCAGCAGCAGCACCAGATAGACAGCTACAGACGCGGCTACACAGACAAGCTGCCGTATTGAACAGGCTCCCGGCGCGCTGCCATCGCTCCCCGTTTGCAAGGGCCGCCCAGTGTGATGGCGCATCACTTCGCCTTCGCGCCGATGCAATAGACCGTATTCTGCGAGCGCGCGAACCACTGGCCTTGGATCGGGCTGAGGCTTGCGCGGAAAATTTCGTCGCTCGCGGAATCCACCTTGTTGCGCGAGACGATCTCCAGCGTCTTGCCGGGCTTCACCACGATGACCTCGCCATTTTCCATTTGGAAATAGACTAGGCCATTCGCGACGGACGGTGACGTGGAGACCGCCGAGCCGAGACGTTCGGAAAAATGGATCGCGCCCGTCTTTGTGTCGCAGCTCGAGAGCATGCCCGAGAGACTGGAGATGAGGACGAATTCGCCGACCACCGCGGGCGTCGGCAGGTCGCGGCCACCGACGCGCTTGGCATTCCACACGCGGTTCGTCTCGCTCACGTCGCCGCTGCCGCCGGGCTTCACCACGTAGGTGTTCCCCGGCTGGCCGTTCACGACGTAGAGCAGGCCGTGGTCGAGTACCGGGATCGGCTCGCCGC
>BJFP01000062.1:0-7360 GCA_014189875.1 Verrucomicrobiota bacterium
CGCGAACTGGCGTGGCGAGACTGCGATCCTCGGTCATCGCGATCTCGTCGCATCGGTGCATCCTGGCGTGGCATTGCCGCCGCAGGCGGATCAGGCGAGCGAGGTATGGTTTGCGTCGCGCACGATGCTCGGGCGGCTGTTGCTGCGCGATCAGCTGCGCCCGGAGGCGCCGGCGCTGGTTGCAAAACTGCATGATGCGGGATTGAAGACCGTGATGCTCACCGGCGACAAATCCGGCGCGGCCGAGCAGATGGGCCGCATGGCGGGAGTGCGCGAGATCCTCGGGCAGCTCTCGCCGTCGCAAAAAGTCGAAGCCATCGAGAGGCTGAAAAAATCCGGCGCGACCGTCGCGATGATCGGCGACGGAGTGAACGACGCACCGTGCCTCGCCGCCGCGGATGTCGGCATCGCGATGGGCGCACGCGGATCGGATGCGGCGATCGAGCAGGCCGAAGTCGTGCTAATGAATGATCGGCTCGAAAATTTTCTCCTAGCCCTGGATCTCAGCGTGCGCGCGCGGCGGATCATCCGGCAGAACCTGACG
Organism: Verrucomicrobiota bacterium; assembly: GCA_014189875.1. GTDB lineage: Bacteria > Verrucomicrobiota > Verrucomicrobiia > Chthoniobacterales > Chthoniobacteraceae > SXWH01. The sequence goes on from BJFP01000062.1 coordinate 545, forward strand.
ATCTCGCTCGGTGTCATCGTCACCATGTCGCTCACGGCTCTCCTCGCAAAGGGACTGCCGCTCTACGTGGGCGTGCTCGCACATGAGGGCAGCACAGTGATCGTCGTGCTCAACAGCCTGCGGCTTCTCTTCACGCCGCGCGGCACGCCGCTGCAGGCAGTGCAGGCTACAGGAAGTCCCGCTCCTCAGGCCGCACAGTGAGCACCGGGCAGGGTGCGTGGCGGACGATTTTTTCCGCGACGCTGCCGAGCAGTGCGTGCTTCAGCCCGGTGTAGCCGTGTGTTGCGAGGATGATCATGTCGCACTTCATCTCCTGTGCGATCTCGATGACCTCCTGCCACGCGCGGCCGAGGCGGACGATGTGCTTCGTCCTGATCCCCGAGCCCGCGTCGAGCGCCTGCAGACGCGAGATCATCTTCTCGCGTTTCTCCGCCTCAAAATCCGTGGCTGCCAGCGGCGGATACATCCAATCGCCGGGATACACCATCTGCTCGACGATGTGGACGAGCATGACCTCCGCCTCGAACTGCCTGGCGAATGCAAGCGCGTAACGGAGCGCCTTCTGCGAGTGCTCGGAAAAATCAATCGGGACGAGGATGCGTCGGATGTGAAATTGCGCGGGCGTCATCAGCGACGCGGGTGCGGAAGCCAATTTATGGCCGGCCTTGTCGGTCACGATGAGCTTTGCGTCGCCGGATGAAGTGGAGGTTGTCTTTGTTTTCATGGCTTTGGTTTTGGTTGGAGGATTCGAGTCGTGGGTGGATTGCCTGCGTGTAGTGAAGCATCCATGCTTCGTGCTGGCGAGGCTTCACTGCGTTTGGCAGAAGCCAGCCGCGGGTTGCCGCAGGGATGGTTCCCTCAGCGATCCTCGCGAGCTGTTCGTCAGCCGCGGATTTGGCCCCGGAAAAATCAGTGCGCAGGCTACGCGACAAGGAATGCCCGTCCCTCGGAGCGCTACGCAGCCGGCTCCTTCGCCTGCACGCCTTTATGAAACGTGGTGTAGAGGTAAACTGGGATTTTCAGCGTGCCGAGGTGTTGTTCGATGAGCGGCTTCACTTCGTCCCACGCAAGCCCGCCGACTCCGGTCGCGAGCCGAGGTAGCGCGATGCTCGCGATATTTTCTTCGTCTATTAAATGACGCAGCGCACGCAGACAGTGGTTCACATCTTGTATGCGCGCCTTGCCTGGATGCGTGTGCTCGCTCGGGGCGGCCTGCTGTGTGAGAAGCGCGATGATGCGCCGTCCGTCCGCGCCCGCCCACGCCCACAGTGAGCCCGACTCGGGATTGCTCGTATGCGAATAATGTCGGAAGTCCTTGTACATCGCGGGCCAATCTTCGCGCAGGCTGTGCGCGAGGCCCGTGGCCATGTGATCGTTTGGCGCGACGCCATGTGCGATGGCCGATGCGCGGGAGAGGAGGATGTCGCCGGAGACTTCATGTAGCATAGGAGCACAGCATCAGTGCATGGCCGTCACCGCGCTCGTCGCGGATTGTGAAATGCAGGGCGGATATTGCCGCGACGAGTCAAAGCTCGAACGGGACGACAATCTGCGCACCTTGCAGCCGGGCCTCGGCCTCCAGCCAGTGCGCCACACCATTGTCATCGGGGCGTCCGCGATCTTCCCAGATGTAATATGCGGCGAGCGCGATCTCATCGTAGGCGGGATCGCGCTGGAGCAGGGCTTCCAGCTTCCCGTGCGCAGGAAGGGTTTTCTGATTTTTTGTTTTCATGGGGAACTCCTTACCCTCGCATGTTCCGTGATCATGCCCCGCTGTCTGTCCGCCGCTTGGCGGAAAGCGACCACGCATTGCCTTCCGTTGCGACGCGGGCGTCCGCCGTGCGCTGATGTGGCGACTGAAGCCGCCGCCTATGCGCCTTCAATCCGCGCGATAGCCGCGCCACACCCACACCAGCGTGTCCGCCAGCGTCTGCTCGAAGACACGCCTGTCGCAGTGTCCGGTCGCTTTGCTAAAGACGAAGCGGTGATGATAACCCTTTGCCTTCAGCGCCGCTTCCGTGCGCTGGCCGGCCATCACCCAGTTATGATGGGTCTCCTCCTCATCATTGGCGCGGTTATCCTTATCGGAGACATGAGTGAAAATGCGCAGCGGCTTTAGTTCGCTGGTTTCGATGAGCTTCATGCCGGAGTGGTATTCCCATGCTCCCAGCGGATACTTCGCCTCCTCGGGCGCATCGTCATCCTGCTGGTCCACAAAGGTGCCCGAATAGGCAATCACACGGCGGAACCAATCGGGCCGGAACCACGCCATCGTCAACGCCGCCGCACCGCCGGAACTGCAACCGATGACGCCACGACCCCATGGGTTTTCGGTGAACGCGAAGTGCGGATATGCGGCCTTGATCTCCGCATTCTTCAGCACCGCCGGCAGGACTTCATCATGGATGAAGCGAGCCAGCCTGTCGGACATGGTGTCATACTCCAGGCCGCGCTCGCTTTTCTTCCCGTCGTTGCCACCGTTCTCGACAGCGATTGCAACAAACGCAGGCAGCGTGCGCTTCGGATCCTTGGATATGGTCAGGTTATCGAGCGCATTTTTCACAAGGCCGAGTTGCCCGGGGCCGTCGTGAATGATCAACAGCGGAGCCTTGGTGCCATCCATGTACGCCGCCGGGACATAGACTGTGATCTTGCGATCCTTTTTCACAGCCTTCTTCGAGGGAGCGAGCGTCTTGTCATCGCCACGGAAAATCTTGCTGTCAGCCAGTGCCATCGAAAACGTGAATGTCTTGCCCTTCGGATTCCCTTTGTCCGTCAGATCGGGATCGATCTTATAGTCTGGGCCAATCGTGAAGCTGCCATCGCCATCCGCACCGGGGATTTCGGAATACTTCTCGGCAGCCCGTGCAGTGAGCCCGAACAGACCGAGGAGAGCAACGGTCAGAAGGTGACAGAAGGCATTGGTTCTGGAGAGGGCGTTGAGCATGATGGAGGGGTTCGGGGATATTGATTGCGCGGGTGTGCTACTTGGTTGTTGGGGCCACGGATGCGAATGGAGTGAACATTCAGCCAGTCAAAGTGTGTAAAGGCAAGCAGGTGGTTGTTCGGGGTCACTTGCTGCCCTCTGCGCGGTGCTGCGGTTGCTGGCCAGCTCCGTCCACGTCGCTTGCAAGGGCGACCTGGCCACGCTCACGTCCAGCGGCTTCCCCGTCTGGAAGCCTACCCGCACGCCTGTGGGCGTCCCGCCCGCACCCGCGCGCCCGTGCTGAGCCTTGGCGCACGCACCGGGGAGCTGAACGCCTCCACGCCGCCGATGCCGAATGCCTATATCTATAATTGGCGGGTCGCGCTGGCCTCCGCGCCGGATGCCTATGTGCTGGAACAGCAGACGACGGCCGCGAGCGACACGTTCGAGGGCCTCACTCCGGGGCAGAACTACCTCGTGGATGTGAACGCAGTGCCGGCCCGAGCGACTGGAGCGACACGGCGCAGCAGATGGTGCTCTGAGCCATCCTGAAGGCGGAAAACAGCCCGGCCTTCACCAATCTTTGGTTGGGGCTAAACAGGGCGCGTCGGTGAAATCCGGCGCGCCTTTGTCCTGGCGGGAACATCCGGGCGAAGATGGAGTTTGCGCCGGGAGGCCTTTCCCGCGTGCGTCTGCCATGCATTCGCGCCCGTCGCGCGGGGGCTGGCCAGAACGCGTCCTTGGCAGCAGAACCGTGATGGGGTAAGAGTCGGGCGTGCCGATTCAGCAACTTCTCATCACCGAAGTCTCCCAGCAGCCGGAGCCGTTGCTGCGTGAGGTGTGGCACTAGAGCAGCCAGTGCATCCGGCAGTTCGTCCCGGATTCGGCTCCGTGCCGGGCATCGAACTGGCGGATGACTTCGACGCGCCACTGCCTGAGTTCGCCGACTATCGCCCGTGAAAGCGCTGCTGGACGCCCATGCGCTGCTTTGGTTTTTCGCGGGCAGCGGAAAGCCCAGTGCAAAAGCACTGGCGTGCATTGAAGATCCGCAAAACACGCTATTCGTAAGTCCCGCAACGCTGTGGGAGATCAGCATTAATACCAACTCAAGTTGAAAACCGGCTGATAGCCGAAAAACGGTTGAGACGCTGATGTATCGAGGGCCAAAGGCCCGGTGACATGCCAGCCCAGGGCAACGCCCTGAGGCACGACAATAAGCAGTCCAAGCCCTGAAGGGGCGGCGCCATGGCTCTCCGCTGTCGCGCCCCTTCAGGGCTTTGTCCCTTTTTGGACCGCAGACCCAGGGCTGCGCTCGTTCCCGCGTAAAAGGGCCTTACAGCCCTCACGCGGCGCACTCGCTTTCCCTGGGCTGGCATATCACCGGGCCTTTGGCCCTCGATGCAGAGTGTCTATTGCGCCTCAGCGCCGTTTTCTAAATCCACCAGTTTTCAACTGCGTTTGGTATCATTGGGAGTGTCGTGGCGTGGAAACCATGTGCGGGGTGGGGAGTTGAGAAAATCAGCGGAGGCGTGCGGCACAAACGGCAGAGGCTGTCCGTGCCACGGGAGCACATCCTTCTAGGCTTCTGTTGTCGCGAGGAGATTCCTCAATGCCTCGGCGAGCTGCGCTTGCGTGAACGGTTTGTCCAGCCGGCCCGTCACTCCCATCGCCGTCAGCTTTGCGGCTTCGTCATCTTCCAGCCGTCCGCTGGCCACTACGATGGGGATTTCCGGCAGCAGCAGCCGGACTTCGCGGACAAAGGCCAGGCCGTCCATGCGGGGCATGTGCAGGTCGGTGATGATTGCGCGGATCTCGGTGCGGTGCTGCGCCGCCTGCATCAGGCCATCCGCGCCGTCGATGGCGATCAGCGGAATAAAATTCAGATGCTGCAGGACGGCGCGCGCGACGTTCCGCACTGTGGTTTCGTCGTCCACGAAGAGGATCATTTCACCGCGTCCGCGGAATTGTCCCGCCGCCTTGGAGGTCGGTTCCGGAGCGCTGCCCGCCGGATCCACGGGCAGGAACACGGTGAACGCCGAGCCTTGTCCGGGCTGTGTGAAGACCTGCGTGAATCCGCCGTGGCCCTTCACGATTCCCATCACGGTGGAGAGGCCGAGGCCGGTGCCTTTGTCCGGATCTTTGGTCGTGAAAAACGGATCGAAAATCCGGTCCAGAATTTCCGGTGCGATGCCCACGCCGGTATCGCGCACGCGCAGCGCCACGTAGCTGCCGGGCTTGGCCTCGTGCTCGGGCTCGGATTCTGCGAAGGCCGCGTCCACTTTATGGGTCTCTGCTTCCAGCGTGAGCGTGCCACCGCGTGGCATGGCGTCGCGGGCGTTCACGCACAGGTTCAGGAGCACCTGGTGCAACTGCGTGGCGTCGCCCAGCACGGTCGGGAGCTGCGGGTCGCATTTGATCAGCGTCTCGATGTTTTTCGGAAAGCTGCCCTTCATCATATTTTCCATCTCCCTGACCAGACGGGCTGGCTGGACCGAGATGCGCGCACCTTCCGCCCCTTTGGCAAAGGTCAACAATTGCCGCACCATGTCCGCCGCGTGTTCGGCGCTGGCTTCGATCCGGTCGAGCAAGGGGGATTCGCGCGGATACTCCATGCGGAGCAGTTCGCCGCTCATCATGATCGGGGCGAGGGCGTTGTTCAGGTCGTGGGCGATCCCGCCGGCCAGCGTGCCGATGCTCTCCATCCGCTGCGAGCGCAGGGCGAGGCGCTCTTGCTTCCTACGCTCGGAGAGGTCGCGCAGCGTGGCAAAATTGAATTCCTGTCCGTTGATGAAGACGTAGTTGGCGCTGACTTCGACCGGGAACACGCGGCCGTCCTTCGCGCGGTGCCGCGTTTCAAAGGTCATGGTTCCGCGCCGCTTGAGATCCTCGAAATGCGGGTCCCAGACTCCGGGCTGGTAGTCCGGATCCAGATCGAAAATCCTCATGGCGAGCAGTTCCCCGCGGGAATAGCCGCGACCTGCGCAAGCTGCGTTGTTCACGTAGAGGATGCGCCCGTCGCGGCTGACCCAGAAGACGCTGTCGCCCGCGCGATCCACGCTGAACCGCATCATTTGCAGCGTCTCCTCGGTCTGTTTCCGTACGGTGAGGTCCTGCCATGTCCCGAGTATTCCGATCACGTTTCCCGCCGTGCCAAAGAGGGGCACCTTGTTTGTCTCCAGCCAGCGGGTGGAACCGTCGGCCATCGTCGCCTGCTCGATGATGCCCAGTTGCGGCTTCCCCGAGTCCATGACTTCGCGGTCTTTCCGCACGAAAAATTCCACCTGCTCTCGTGTCAGCGCGACAAAATCGAAGTCCGTCATCCCCACGACGGACTGGGTGCTAGCGAGCCCAAATGTCCGTGCGACGAGCGCATTGCAGCCGGCGTAGCGGGATTCGCGATCTTTCCAGAAGACGCCCTGCGGGATGGTGTCCAAGACCAGTTGCAACATGCGCTGCGAGGTCTGCACGGCCACCTCCGCCCGCTTGCGTTCGGTGATGTCGCCGATGGTCAGAAAGGCCAGCGCGGGGCCGCTGGCGGGATGCACGATTTCGCCACTGTAGCTGAAGATGCGCTCCCAATCGGCGTCAAGGCGGCGGATGCACAGCTCGCAAGCGCGCAATTTCTCGCCCCGCATGATGCGTGGCAGCGGCCATTGCTCGAAGGCAACGATCTCGCCGTCCAGCGTCGCCACGGTGAAAAATTGCCTGAATGCCTCCATCTTTCGGCGCGCTTCCTCCTCGTTCGCGAAACCGTGTTGCTGAACCGCGGCCTGGTTCCAGTGCAGGATCTGGCCATCCAGTGTGGAAACCACCATGCCCTCGGTGAGGTTCTGCATGACGACGGTCAGTTGCGCTTCGCTCAATCGCACTGCCTCCTCGGCCCGCTTGCG
>BJFP01000062.1:7370-16776 GCA_014189875.1 Verrucomicrobiota bacterium
CGCCTGCCGCCAGCTTTGAAAAACTGCGCGCAACCTGTTCCCGCTCGGCAGAAGGCACAAGCTCCAGCACATGCCGGCCCAGCAGTTGCCCATGGGTCATCCCGTGCAGCCGGCACGCGGCCGAATTCGCATCCAGCACCACGCCCTCGTGGCTCTCGACAAAAATCGCGTCAGGCGAGTGCTCGAACAGCTCGCGGAACCGCTCCTCGCTTGCACGCAGCGCCTCCGCAGCCTGCTTGCGCCCGGTGATGTCGCGGGTGATCCCCAGCGAGGCTTGGACGACACCGTCGGCGTCCCGCAAAGGGGCCGCATGGGTCTCCAGCCAGCGGCGCGTTCCCTTGAACCCCTGTATCTCGAATTCGAGCGTGCCCGACTCGCCCCGCATGACACGCTCCAACAGTTCCGCAAAGGCGGCGCGGTGCTCCGGCAGGATCAGGCCGAGCACGGACTGGCCGACGACCTGGGCCGGTGAATCCGCCTCGATCATCCGCAGTCCCGCGGGGTTCATCTCCAGCACCGTTCCATCCGGCCCGACGAGTTTCACACATTCCGGTTCGGACTCGAAGATCGTGCGCAGCCGCTGTTCGCTCGCGGCGAGCTTTTGCTCCGCCTGTATGCGTTGGCGGCGCTCCTCGGCCATCGCCAAGGCGCGTTGCACCGCCGACGGGAGCCGGTCGAGGCGATCCTTGAGCAGGTAATCGGCCGCGCCCGCGTGCAGGCAGCGCACCGCATCATCCTCGCCGGCCACGCCTGTCACGATGATGAATGGCGCGTCCAGCCCGCTCTCTTGGAGCAGCGCGAGCGCCTCCAGCCCGCTGAATTTCGGCATCGTGTAATCGCTGATGACGACGTCCCACGGACCGCTGCGCAGTGCCGCCGACATGGCCTCCGGCTTGTCCACGCGCTGGTGCTCGGGCGCAAAACCGCCACTGTGCAGCGTGAAAAGCACGAGCGCGGCGTCGGGTTCCGAGTCCTCCACCAAAAGCACTCGCAAGGGCTGGTTCATGGTCTTCGCCATTGGGCATGCATGGCTGTAAAGAGAATGGAAGGCTGTTCCTTTATCAACCGCGCTTTCCGCCCCGGCGGCACGCTGCCCGGTTCAAGCTTTGCCCCAAATCAGAAACGGCTTTGCGAGACGCATTTTCTATTTTCCAAACAACGCGGCAATTTTCTTCCGCACGGATTCATCCATCTTGATCAGCGGCGGCCATGTGCGCTTGAAGCCTTCGCCCGGCAGTTTCTTCGTCGCATCTATTCCCATCTTGGTGCCCATCGCGATTTCGCTGGTGGCGTGATCGAGCACGTCGGACGGGCCCTTCGTGAAGAGGCTGTCGCGCTGCGGATCCGTGTTCGCGCAGAGGTGGAAGAGCACTTCGCTCGTGTTGTGGACGTCCACGTCGGCATCCACCACGACGATGTATTTTGAAAACATCATCTGCCCCATGCCCCACAGGCCGTGCATGATTTTGTAGGCCTGCAACGGGTAGGTCTTCTTGATCGAGACAAAGACGAGATTGTGAAAAACGCCCTCCGCCGGCAGTGCGATGTCCACGATCTCGGGGAAGTTCATCTTGAAAATCGGCAGGAAAATTTTCACCGACGCACCGCCGATGTAGAAATCCTCCATCGGCGGGATGCCCACGATCGTCGCTGGATAGATCGCGTCCTTGCGGTGCGTGATCGCCGTGATGTGGAAGACGGGATACGGCTCCGGCAGCGTGTAGTAGCCCGTGTGATCGCCGAACGGCCCCTCGTCGCGCAGCGGCTCGCGCGGGTCCACGTAGCCTTCGATCACGAAGTCCGAATTCGCCGGGACTTCGAGGTCGTTTGTCTCGCACTTCACCAGCTCGACGGATTTTTTCCGGAGGTATCCCGCGAGAAGAAATTCATCGAGCCCGTCCGGCAGCGGCGCGGTCGCGGCGAACGGAAACATCGGATCGCCGCCGAGAAAAATCGCGACCGGCATGCGCTCTCCGCGCTCGTAGTAACGCCGCCCGTGGCGCGCACCGACTTTCTGGAGCTGCCAGTGCATCCCCGTCGTGCGGTCATCGTAAATCTGGATGCGATACATGCCGACGTTGCGTTCGCCGGTGTCGGGATCCTTGGTGACCACGCACGGCAGCGTGATGAAGCGACCGCCGTCGAGCGGCCAGCATTTGAGGATGGGAAGATTCAGCAGAGTGCTCAGTGCGCAGTTCTCAGTGCTCAGTGAAGATGCGGCGCCCATCGCGGACGACTGAGCACTGCGCACTGAGCACTGAGCACTGGAAATATCCGGCGCACCCGGCCACGGCTCGCTGCGCGTCGGCGGAGCGTCGAATTTGTGGATCACTTCCTTGCACGGCCCGCTGCGGACGATCTTCGGCCGCGCGTGGCGGAGTTCGAGCGCCTGGCCGAGCAGCTTCAGCGTCTGGCGGAAAGTCGTCGGCGGTTTCGCCTTCATCAGCGCGCCAAGTTCGGCGGCGACCTCATCCACGGAATTCGCGCCCATGCTCATCGCCATGCGCTTGTGTGATCCCATCGTGTTGATCGCCACGGGAAATGGCGACACGACGCCGTTGATCGTCGGCTTCTCGATGAGCAGCGCCTTCCCGCCGCCGGGCGATTTCATCTCGCGGTCGGCGAGTTCGGTGATTTCGAGTTCGGTCGCGACGGGCTGAGTGATGCGCCGTAATTCCCCCGCACGGTCGAGGGCGTTGACGAAATCGCGGAAGGAGCCAAATGCCATAGTGCGCCGACGCTAACAGGAACAAACCGGGGAGCAACGCGCAGGTCGCGCTATTCTCACGCGCTTGCCACGCGTGCGCAGAGCCGTCAGTTTCCGCGCGCATGAAAACATTCCTCCTCGCCTCGCTCACACTCGCAGTCTCCGCCGCCGCTGCGGACAAAATCAAAGTCCTCATCGTGGACGGCCAGAACAATCACCAGTGGAAGATGACCACGCCGGTGATGAAGCAGATCCTTGAGGAGCCGGGCATTTTTAGCGTGGACGTGTCCACCTCGCCCGAGAAATGGAAGGGGATCGAATCGTGGCAGCCGAAATTTTCCGACTACGCCGTCGTCGTCTCGAACTACAACGGAGAGCCGTGGTCAGCGGCGACGAAGGAGGCATTCGAGAAATTCGTGAGTGGCGGCGGCGGCTTCGTGTCCGTCCATGCGGCGGACAATTCTTTCCCCGAATGGCCTGCCTACAACGAGATGATCGGCGTCGGCGGATGGGGTGGGCGCGATGAAAAAAGCGGCCCGTATCTGCGCCTCCGCGACGGCAAGTGGACGCTCGACACCACGCCGGGTCGCGCTGGCAGCCACGGCAAGCAGCACGAATTCCCGCTGAACAACCGCGCGGCGGATCATCCGATCATGCAGGGGCTGCCCTCCGCATTCATGCACCGGCAGGACGAACTCTACAACAGCCTGCGCGGCCCGGCGAAGAACGTGACGGTGCTCGCGAGCGCGATGTCGCCGAAGGAAATGGGCGGCAGCGGCGAAGAGGAACCAATGCTCATGGTGATCCCGTTCGGAAATGGGCGCGTGGTGCATGATGCGCTCGGCCACGGCGCGGAGGCGGTGCATTGCGTCGCATTCGCCGTCACGCTCCAGCGTGCCACCGAGTGGGCCGCAACCGGCAAGGTCACGCAGAAAGTCCCCGCGGATTTCCCGGACGACAAGAAGAGCAAGGAGCGGCCGTAGTGTTCTCCCACGCTCGCGGGGATTGAGCGGTTTCATCGCCGCGAGGCTGTGACTGGTGACTTGTGAATGGTGACTGGGTCTTCGGTTTCCCGCGAGACTGTCCTGAGCGGAACACCAGTCACTTTTCACCAGTCACCAGTCACAACTCCGCCGCCGCCCGACCCGCACGCGTGCCCGTTGCGAAGCAGCCCTGAAGCAGGAAGCCACCCGTCGGTGCCTCCCAGTCGATCATCTCGCCTGCGCAGAAAACGCCGGGGAGCTTTTTGAGCATCAGGTTTTCATCGAGTTCGCTCCAGCACACGCCGCCCGCGGTCGAGATCGCCTCGGCAATCGGACGCGGTGCGAGCAGCGGGATGCGGCAGTCCTTTGCGGCCAGCGCAAGTTTTTCCGCGGAGTCGAACGGGCCGTGGAATTGCTCCAGTATCGCGCAGGCGGCATCGGGCAGCTTCCAGCGGATGAGGGCCTCCGTGATGAAATTGCGACGCACTGATTCCATCTTCCGCACGAGCTGTTCGGCGGTGAACGCTGGTTTGAAATCAATGCGGATCTCTGGCGAAGCCATCGCGCGCAGTGTGCGGCCAAGATGATAAATGAGCGTGCCCTCGATACCGTAAGCCACAGGCATCAGTTCGCCGATGACCGACGTCTCCCCGGCGCGCACGCAGAGATTGTGCAGCGGCTGCCCCTCGACACGCCCGCGCGTCTCCGGCGTCCACGCGACTTCCCATCCGCAATTCGCCGATTGCAGCCGACTCACCGCGATGCCGAGTGATTGCAGGATTCCGACCCAGTCGCCATCTGATCCCGTCGCCGGCCACGAAGCGCCGCCGAGCGCGAGCACCACGGAGTCGTGCTCGCGAACTTCGGTCCCGAGTTGAAAAAGCACGCCGATCGGCGAACCGGGCCGCAGGCCGGACCATCGGTGGTTCATCTCAAATTTCACACCGAGCGTGTGAAGATGTGCGGTCCACTGCCGCAAGAGGAGCGCGGCCTTCATCTGTGTCGGGAAAATCTTTCCGCTGGACGACTCAAACGTCTCCACGCCGAGGGCCGCAGCCCATTTTCGCAGCGCGCAGTTGTCAAACTCCGCAATGCAGTCGCGCCAGAAATTCTCCGGCATTTCGCCGCCGGAATATGCGTTTGCAAAAGTCTCCGGTTCCGCGCTGTTCGTGAGGTTCAGCCCGCTTTTGCCCGCGATGAGAAGCTTCCGTCCGACGGATGGCTGCCCTTCGTAAACTGTGACTGATGCACCTGCTTGCACTGCAACTTCCGCGGAGCGCAATCCCGCTGGCCCTCCTCCGATCACCGCGATGTTTTTCGGCGTGATCACCGCGCGAAGCCTCGGTGAAACGCGACCTCCGGGCGCGATTCCCGACTGCAAGACGCGCCCGCAATCCGCCTTCCGAAGCGTGCCCGGAGGTCACGCTCCACCGGTGCTTCGCGCAATGCATTTGCATGCCCCGAACACATGATCGCGCTAAAGCAGGTGGCCCATCTTGAGCCGCTTCGTTTCGAGATACTTTGCGTTGTGCCGGTTCGGCACGGATTTCAGCGGGACCACTTCGGTGATCTTCAGTCCGTAGCCTTCAAGTCCGATCACCTTCTTCGGATTGTTCGTCATGAAGCGCATCTTGCGCACGCCGATGTCGTGGAGGATTTGCGCGCCGACGCCGTAGTCGCGCAGTTCGGGAGCGAAGCCGAGCTTCACGTTGGCCTCCACCGTGTCGAGGCCCGCCTCCTGCAGCTTGTAGGCGTGGATTTTTGCAGGCAGCCCGATGCCGCGGCCCTCGTGCTGGCGCATGTAGAGCAGCACGCCGTTGCCCGCCTTTTCGATCATCTGCATCGCACGGTGAAGCTGCGTGCCGCAGTCGCAGCGCAGCGAGCCGAGCACGTCGCCGGTTAGGCATTCGCTGTGGACGCGCACGAGTGCGGGGCGCTTCGCGGAGATGGTGCCCTTCACGAGCGCGAGGTGGTGCGCCCCGTCCACGAGCGAGCGGTAGAGGTGCAGATCGAATTCGCCAAACTGCGTGGGCATTTTCACGATCTGCTCGCGCTCGATGAGCCGCTCGCTGCGGCGGCGATACGCGATGAGGTCGCTGATGCTGCACAGCTTCAGCTTGTGCTTTTTCTTGAATGCCAGCAGCTCCGGCAGCCGCGCCATGGAGCCGTCCCCGTTCATGATTTCACAAATGACTCCCGCCGGTTCGAGCCCGGCGAGCCGCGCGAGATCCACGCTGGCCTCCGTGTGGCCCGCTCGCCGCAGCACGCCGCCGTCCTTTGCGCGCAGCGGAAAAATATGGCCGGGCTGCACGAGATCATTCGGCGAGGATTTCGGATCCGCGAGCACGCTGATCGTCCGCGCACGGTCGGCGGTGCTGATGCCCGTCGTGATTCCCTTCGCCGCATCCACCGCGACGGTGAAGTTTGTCCTGTGCGCCTCGCGATTTTCGCGGGCCATGCGTTCGAGGTTGAGCGCATCGGCGCGCGCCTCGGTGATCGGCGCGCAGATGAGCCCGCGCCCGTGTGTGGCCATGAAATTCACGTTCGCCGCGGTCGCCTTTTCTGCGGCCATCACGAGGTCGCCCTCGTTCTCGCGATCCGCATCGTCCGTCACGATCACCATGCGGCCTGCGCGGATGTCGCGGATGACGTCGTCTATCGGGTCGAATTTCGTTGCTGCTGGCATGGGCGGGAGATTGCGTGCGGGGCCCGGCAAATCAAAGGGCGAAAGTGGCGCAGGGGAAAATCGAAGGACGAACAGGGGCCGCAAAGAGACGCAAAAAGAGAGAGCCGCATCTCTCAGGAGGCTTGCCTGCCCGACGCGGAAAATCACCCGCTCTTCCGCTGCTCTATTTTTGCGCCATCCGCGCCCTTTCGCGGCCGTCCGCCGCATCGCGGTTCGTCACTTCTTCGTACGGCGAATCACGATCTCCGTCCGCCGGTGCCCTTGCATTTCCTCGATCGTTCCGTCGAGCGGCACCCCTTCGGCGGGACGCGTGGAGCCGTAGCCGACGGTCTTCACGTTCCGCGGCGGGACGTTCATGTTCGCCACGAACCACGCCATCACCGCCTCTGCGCGGCGCTCGCTGAGCTTCTGGTTGTACTCGGGCGTCCCGGTTGGATCGGTGTGGCCCTCGATTGTGAAATTTGAAGTCTCGGTGTCCTTCCCGAGAAATTTTTTCAGCGCCTCTGCGATTTTGTCGAGTTCGATGCGGCCCTCGTTGCTCACGTCCGCGCTGTCGTATCCAAACGTCAGATTGCCCGGCAGCGAGAGCCGGCGGCTCTGCCCGGTTCCCTTCGTGAGCCCGCTCAGGATGCCCTCGACATTCTGCCCGGCGACCTGGATCGCCTTCGCCGTTCCGTCGCCATCGGGGCCGGGATCGTTCTGCGGTCGCGCAAAGACTTTCGGCCCGGTGCGGCCGGAGTTGAAAAACGAGTCGTCGAGCTTCGGCAGCAGGTCGTCAGGATTGATCTTCGGCACCGTGCTTGCCTTCGCCATTTCAATCACCGGCTTCTCGTCGGGCAGCAGCTTCGAGGTGTCAATTTCCTTGTGCTTCGTGGAGACGCTGATCTCGTCCGGCTTTGGCAGTTCCGTCGGCAGCGTGAATTCCTTTTTCGGTTCCGCCTTCTTTTCCGGCAGCACCATCTTCACCTCGTCCTCCTTCTTCGGCTTGTCCTCGATCACCTTCACCCGGTGCAGCGTGGACTCCGGCTTCGCGGGCGGCATGTCCGGCACGCCGAAATTTTCCAGCGTCTTGGCGTTGAAATAAAGCGCGAGCCCCGCGTGGACGACGAGCGATCCGGTGAGTGCGGTGATGAACCAGCCGCGCGTCAGCGAAGGCGGCTGCTGCTGTTCGGTGAATGCGTCGGATCGTGACATTGGCGGATTCTTACAGCGGGGCAGGGGGAATTGCAAACATGCGCGGAGAGGAAGGATGGGGCGTGCCATCCGGCTGTCGCGCCATTCGCCTTGCACCACCGGCGCGCGCCTCGCATCTTCGCCGCCCTTTTCGCAAATCCTATGAGCCAGACCAAAGAAATCCCGTTGATGGAAAAAATCGTGAGCCTCTGCAAACGCAAGGGCTTCATCTTCCAAAGCTCGGAAATATACGGCGGCATCAACGGCTTCTGGGACTACGGCCCGCTCGGCGCGGAGTTGAAGCGCAACCTGCGCACAACTTGGTGGAACGCGATGATGCGCGAACGCGAGGATGTGGTCCCGCTCGATGCGACGATCATCATGCACCCGGCGATTTGGAAGGCGTCGGGCCATGTGGACACTTTTGCGGACATGATGCGCGAGTGTTCTATCTCGAATAAGCGCGTCCGCGCTGATCACGTGCCAGCTCAGTCAGGAGTGGAATATTTGTTCCGCGGCGTGAAATCGCCACGAGACGAAACATCGGACGAGATGTCCTGCGAGTATGAGTGCGTGATCCTTTGTCGGATCGGAGAACATGCTGAATCTGTCCGCAAACGAGCACGCGAAGCCTATACTCAGCTAGCGTTCAAGAAGATGAGTTCGGAAGACGTGAAAGGCCTGGTGCTTGTGGGCGAGCAAACGCGAACCGTCGAAGGCAGTATCGATTATCATCCCGAAACGGGCGGCAAACTGAGGGATGCAGTGCCGTTCAATCTGATGCTGAAAACCTACACCGGCGCGACAGCTACCGAGGACGATGTGGCGTATCTCCGACCCGAGACGGCGCAGGCAATCTTCGTGCAGTTCAAGAACGTCGTGGACAGCACGCGCGTGAAGGTGCCCTTCGGCATCGGCCAGATCGGCAAGGCATTCCGCAACGAAGTCACGCCGCGGAATTTCACCTTCCGCTCGCGTGAGTTCGAGCAGATGGAGCTGGAATTTTTCATCCCGCCAGACGAGGCGGTGCGGCTCGTCCACGGCAGCGTCGCCGCATGGGGCGAAGGCGCGGACCTTTCCACTCCGCAGCCGGACTGGGGCTGGGAAATGTGGCACCGCTACTGGGTCGCGCAGCGCACGGCCTACTACGCGGGCATCGGCCTTGGCCCGGATGTGCTGGATTATTTCTGGCAGGGCAAAGCCGACCTCGCGCACTACGCCCGCGCGTGCGTGGACATCCTGTTCAAGTTTCCCTTCGGCACGGAGGAACTCGAAGGCATCGCCGCGCGCGGCGACTTCGATCTCACGCAGCACCAGAAGCACAGCGGCAAACCGCTGGAGGTCTTCGACGAAGAACTCCGCGCCGCCGCCGTGAAGCTCACCGACGAGCAGCGCGCCGCCTTCATCGCCGAAGTGCAGGAGGACTGGAACGACCACAACAAGTCCCGCGAAGACGCCGCGCTTTTCTGCGAGCGATTGCTGAAGGGCTTCTACGTCCCGCACGTCATCGAGCCCAGCGCTGGCCTCGACCGCCTCGCGCTCGCCGTGCTCACGCTCGCGTACACGGAAGTCGAAAAGACCGACGCGAAGGGCAACAAGGAGACGCAGATCGTCATGCGCTTCCATCCGCGCATCGCGCCGAAGAAAGTCGCCGTCTTCCCGCTGCTGAAGAACAAGCCCGAACTCGTCGCCAAGGCCCGCGCCATCTACGACACGCTCAAGAAACACGTCGCCGCCGACTACGACGAAGGCGGCAGCATCGGCAAACGCTACGCCCGCCAGGACGAGGCCGGCACGCCGTTCTGCGTCACCGTGGACTTCGACACGCTCGGTGAAAAAGGCCCCGAACTGCTCGAC
>BJFP01000063.1 GCA_014189875.1 Verrucomicrobiota bacterium
GCCCTGCGGGCTCCTTCCAGAGGGCCGTTTTCGCGCCAAAACCCCACCGCCTCCGGTGTCACGAGTTATGAGGCAACGTATCGCTCCTTTTTTACTCCACGGTGTCATTTTGACTTGAGGCAACACGAACCGTAGCTGCGCTTGTGAAAGCGCGGGCAAACTTCCTGCACAAGATGATCGTCTCACGACGACGACCAGCCCGCGCTTTGACAAGCTCGGCTACGCGGCGAAGAGCCGCGCAATCTCTTCCTGCATCGCCTGCGCGGCGGCGCGCGGGTCGGGCGCGTTGCGGATCGGGCGTCCGACGACGATGTGATCGGCCCCGGCGAGGAATGCCTCCTCCAGCGACATCGTGCGCTTTTGATCGTCGCCGCCGCGCTCGTTCGCGGCGCGGATTCCCGGCGTGATGATGATCGGGCCGGGGCCGAGTTCGCGGCGGAGGCGGGTGGCTTCCAGACCGGAGCAGATGAGGCCGTCGATGCCGGCCCCGATGGCTTTTCGCGCGCGCAGCGAGACGAGGTCGTCCACCGCGCCGGGCCAGCCCATTTCCGCGACATCCTCGGGGCCGCAGCTCGTGAGCACAGTGACGGCGAGGAGCTTCATGGAGCCGCGCACTTTCACCACGGCGTCGTAAACGCTGCTGGTGCCGTGCAGCGTGCAGCAGTAGGCGCCACGGTCGGCGAGATTCGCCACCGCGCCGCGGACGGTTGCAGGCACGTCGGAAAATTTCAGATCGGCAAAGACTTTCTTGCCGCTGGCGACGAGCTGCTCGAGCACCTCGAAGTATTGCCCGCTCATGCAGAATTCGAGGCCGAGCTTGTAGAAAGTCACAGCGTCGCCGAGGCGATCGATCCACGCGAGCGCGTCGGCCTTCGTCGGCACGTCGAGCGCGAAGATGAGGCGGTCGTGCGGTGCGATGGATTTTGTCGAGAGAAGCGAGCGGTCGGCCATGGTGGCTAGCGGGATGCCGGATGCCCACGCGCGACGCAATCGGTTTTGCGCACGAACGACTGACGCCTCTCAAGAGCACCGAGATTCGCGGAGCGGCTCGGGCTGTCGGCTGCACAATGTGGGACCGACAATCTGTCGGCCCGCTTCGTCCGCGAGAAGATGGGCTTTCCAGATTTGTTTGATCGTGCGGATTCGCGGAGCTTTTGGACTGCGCCAGTCCAAAAGCTCCGCGCTCCCATGGGCGCGGCTACGGGCAGGCTCGCGCCCGGTATATTTCCGCGAGCGCACGGCGGCCCAGTTTTCCCCGCTTGTCGAAGGGCAGCGCATCCACGATCCAGAAATCGCGCGGTGCCTGCCACGCGGCGAGATTCGCCGTGCAAAACCGCCGCAGCACCGCGGCGCTCACATCGCCGGCGACGCACGCGACCGGCTCCTCGCCCCGCAGCGCGCTCGGCACGCCGAAGACCATCGCGTCGCGCACGCCGGGGATTTCGCGCAGCCGCACTTCGATCTCTGCGGGATTCAGTTTCCGCCCTGCGACATTGATGAAATCGCTCACGCGCCCCGCGAGCACGAAGCCCTGCGGCGTGCGCCGCACAAGGTCGCCCGGCACGAACCGCCCGCTGCCGAGCACGCTCTCTTCCGGCTCGGGTAAATATCCCTCGCCGACCGCGGGCCCGTGCACTTCCACGCGTCCGCTTTCGGCATCATGCACGAGCCGCACGCCGCGCATCGCGTCGCCCACGCAGCCTTCGGGCACCACCTCATCGCCCGCATCGAACGCGATACCGCCACACTCGCTGCTGCCGTAAAAACCGTGAATCTTCACCCCGAACCGCGCGCGGAATTTCTCCGCCGTCGCTGCGGAAAGCGGCGCGCCGGCGCTGACGCACAGCCGCAGCTTCGGCAGCGGATCAGATTCCATCTCCGCGAGTTTTTGAAAAATCACCGGCAGTCCCGGGAACACCGTCGCCCCCGTCTGCGCGAGGCCTTCGAGCAGCGCACGAGGCAGGTGCTCATCGCCCGCGACCACGGGCACGCCGCGGCCGATCAGCGGCGTGACGAGATTGCTGAATCCGTAGCTGTGCGACCACGGGATGACACCGAAATTCAGATCGTCCGCGCCGATGCCCATCGTGTCGCACACCGCGTCGCAATCCGCGAGCAACTGCGCCGCGCGGAACCGGATCGCCCGCGGCGCACCAGTCGTGCCCGAGGTGAGTTTTAGAAAATCCGCGTCCACCTCGCGCCCGCCGTTGCGCCGCTCGACCGCGATTCCTTCGCTGAGATTTGGCCTCACGATCGCCGCCGCGCCGCACATGCCGAGCGCCGCCGCGACTGCGTCCCGCGCGAGCGAGCGATCCAGCGGCACCGGCACGAGGCCGCGCCGCCACAGCGCGAGCATCAGCGCGGGAAAGCGCGCATCATTTCCAAACTGCACGCCGACCACTGCGCCCGGTGGCAACTTTTCAAACGCACAGCCGAACCCGCGCGCCTCCGCCTCGATTTCAGCAAAAGTGCGCGCGACCCTCCCTTCCGCCGACAGAATCGCGGCATCGCGCATGCGCCGTGCGAGCACGGCGCGCCATGAGGCGAGGATGGGATTGCTGTTTTCGCGCGGAGTCATCAGGCCGCGGTTCAATGTGGCGCGGATTTGCGTTTGCCAATCCGATTTCAGAAATGCCCGGACTTTTTATTTGCACAAAGCGCAGGCACCGCTAGTTTGCGCGCCCTTTTTCCGCACAAAGCCATGAAAGCCGAAATCCATCCCGACTACAACGAAACGACAATTTCCTGCGCGTGCGGGGCCGTCATCCACACCCGTTCCACCCGCAAGAGCCTTCAGATCGGCATCTGCGCAAAGTGCCATCCGTTCTTCACGGGCGAGCAGAAGTTCGTGGACACCGCAGGCCGCATCGAGAAGTTCACGAAGCGCTTCGGCGGCACCGAGCTGCGCCGCAAAAAGGTCGCCAAGGCCTAGCTCCGCACATCCTGATTTTCGCAACGGTGGAGGCGCCACGCGCGGCTCCACCGTTTCGTTTTTACAAGCCACACACACGCCATGGACTTCAAGCCGCTGATGGATCGCAAGCGTGACCGCTTCGCCGAGGTGGAGGCTGCCGTGTCCGCGCCCGGGCTCTACGACAATCCGAAGAAAGCCCAGGAAATTTTGCGCGAGCACAGCCGGCTGAAGGAGTCGCTCGCGATGTGGGAGGAATTTCAAAAGGTGGATAAGGAACTCACCGAAAGCCGCGAACTCGCAAAGGCGAACGACGAGCTCGGCGAGATGGCGCGGGCGGAATTGCCCGACCTGGAAAAGCGCGCGGAGAAATTGCAGCGCGACGTGCAGTTCTCGCTGCTGCCGCCCGATCCGAACGATGACCGCGACGCGATCATGGAAATCCGCGCGGGCACCGGCGGCGACGAGGCCGCGCTTTTTGCGGCGGATCTGCACCGGATGTATTCGCGATACGCGGAAGTCATCGGACTGAAGATCGAGCCGCTCGAGTCCTCGCAGAGCGAACTCGGCGGCTACAAGGAAATCATCTTCAAGGTCACGGGCGAAAATGTTTTCCGGAAGCTGCGCTTCGAGAGCGGCGTGCATCGCGTGCAGCGCGTGCCGGCGACCGAGGCGCAGGGGCGCATCCACACAAGCGTCGCGACCGTGGCCGTGCTGCCGGAAGCCGAGGAAGTTGATTTTGAACTGAAGCCCGACGACCTCCGCATCGAAGTCTGCCGCAGCGGTGGCCCCGGCGGCCAGGGCGTGAACACGACGGACTCCGCGGTGCAGGTGATGCACATTCCCACCGGCACGATCGTGCGCTGTCAGGACGGCCGTTCGCAGCAGAAGAACAAGGAAAAGGCTCTCACGATTTTGCGTTCGCGGCTGCTCGAGAGGAAGCAGCGCGAGGAGGCGGAGAAATACGCGGCGCACCGCAAGAGCCAGATCGGCAGCGGCGACCGTTCGGAGAAAATCCGCACCTACAATTTTCCGCAGAACCGCGTGACCGATCACCGCATCGAGCTCACGCTCTACAATCTGGATCGCTTCATGGAAGGCGACCTCGGCGAAATGCTCACCTCGCTCCAGCAGGCGGATCTCGCCGAGCGGCTCGAAGCGGCGAGCATGGCGGGCTGATCCGTAGCGCGGACAATCCTGTCCGCACGCACCGGTTCAGGCGGACATGACTGTCCGTGCTACGTCGTCTGCTTTGCGACGCCATCTCGTCCGTCGAGACAGCGCAGCAGGAGATCGAGCGCGGTCTGCGAGACGCGCAGTTTGAAGGTCTCGCGGTCGGTGATGAATTTTTCGGGCAGCACGATCGTCTCCGCGCCGCATTCGGCGAGGGCGATGAAAACGGTGCCGACGGGTTTTTCCGCCGTGCCGCCATCCGGGCCTGCGATGCCGGTGGTCGCGAGGGCGAAAGTCGCGCCGGATTTTTCGAGCGCACCCTCGGCCATCTGCCGCGCGACGGGTCCGCTCACTGCGCCGTGCTGCGCGATGAGCGCCGCGTCCACGCCGAGCGCGGCGGTCTTCGCGGAGTTTGCGTAGGTGACGTAGCCGGCGAGGAAAACTTTCGACGCGCCGGGGACATTCGTGAGCTGGTTCGCGATGAAGCCGCCGGTGCAGCTCTCGGCGGTTGCGATCGTTTTTCCGAGCGCGGTCAGTTTCTCCACGACGACCTCGGGCAGTTCGCGCTCGTCGCTCGTGAAGATCCATTTTCCCAGCCGTTCGCGCACGAGCGTCGCCGCACGGTCGAGCACGGGCGCGGCGCCAATGAGCCGCACGTCCACCTCGCCGGGACGCGCGCAATAGCCGACTTCGAGGCCCATCGCGATGAGCGCTTCGCCGACGGCTTCCTCGACGACCGACTCGCCGATGCCGAGCACGCGGAAGGTGCGCATCTCGTGCTGCGCACCGTGCGGGAGCAGCGCGGCGAGGATTGGCACGAGCTTCTCGCGCACCATCGGCATCAGCTCGCGCGGCGGGCCGGGCAGCAGGAAAATGTGCGGCGTTCCTCTTTCTTCGATCGCGGGAACGTGCAGGCCGGGCGCGGTGCCGTGCGGATTCCAGAGCACGGTGGCCTCGCGCGGGCGCAGAGCCTGGAGCTTCACGCGGTCATTCGTCTTCAGCCCGCGGCGCGCGAAGCGTTCCTGGATCGCGCGCCAGATTTCCTCGTCGTGCTCCAGCTTCAGGCCGAGCAGTTCCGCGACGATGTCGCGCGTGATGTCGTCCGTCGTGGGGCCGAGGCCGCCGGTCACGAGCACGATGTCGGCTTTTCCAAACGTGTCGCGCACGGCGTCGCGGATCGCCTCGCCGTCGGGCACCGTGACCTGCCGCTGCACGCGCAGCCCGAGTGGGAAAAGCTCGCGCGCGATGAATGCGAGGTGCGTGTTCACGGTGCCGCCGAGCATGAGTTCAGTGCCGGTATTGATGATCTCGACGCGCATGGGTGTGCGGGGATCAAAGCTCACAGCCTGCGGAAAGTTCCAAGCATCAAGTTCCGAAGTTCGCGCGCGGCCGGTTATTTCGGCACGGGCGCGGCGGCGCGCAGTTCGTCGCGGAGCTTCTGAAATTCCGGGGTCTTTCCGTCGAGGCGGATGGCTTCCCCGATGGCGGCGAGGGCGCCGGGGACGTTGCCGGATTCGCGGCGGGCGCGGGCGATCAGGAAGTACGCCTTCGCGGAGCCGGGTTCGACTTTCAGCGCGGCGGTGAGGAAATTTTCCGCTTCGCTCCACTGCTTCTCTTCGAGTGCGATGATGCCCAAGTTGCGCAGCGCGCCGTCATGTGGGCGGCTCGTCTGAAAGGTGAGCCGGAGCGCCTCGCCGTAGCAGGCCTTCGCGCGGGCGAAGTCGTGCCGGTGGAACCACACGTTGCCCAGCGCGAACGTGATCTCGGCGTTGTGCGGGACGTAGGCGAAGGCGGTCTCCAGGTTCCGCTGCGCGTTGGCAAGGTAGGCATTGCTCGCGGCCACGAGGCGGGCCGACTGACGATCGTCCTTGGCGTCGCTCGCGTGTTTCGCGTGGGCGATGGCGGACTCGGCCCCGTCGGTGGCGCGGATGCCGGCCTTGTAAAAATCGAGCGACCACAGGCCGATGTCGGCCTGGGGCACGGAGACCCACCATGCGCAGGCGATGGTGAGCGCGAGTTGAGTGATGAGGGTCGGGAGTTGGGAGGAGGAACGTCCAACGTCCAAGGGCTGACCCGGCCTGCGGGTGTTTTTCAAAAGGAGACCCGAAAGATTTTCCCACAGCAGCCAGAGCCCGCCGGCTCCGAGGAGCAGGAGGCCGGGCGCGGCGGCGAGGCGGTAGCGTTCGGTGATGAAGACGGGCAGGAGCGCGGCCATGTGCAGGAGCACCGCGCCCGCTACCCACCGGCTGCGCGGCCAGCGACGCCAGCAGAAGAGCAGGCCGGGCAGCCCGAGCGCCGCCGCGAAGCCGAAACGCAGGCCGGGCGGGGTGGCATGTTCGTCGCGGAGGAGCTTCAGGATGCTGAGGTCGTCGTATTGGAAGGCGTTCCAGAAATTCGCAAACTTGCGTGCAAGGAGTCTCATCCATGCGACCGGATGCTCGCTGCGAAACGCGGCGGCTTTCTTTTTCCAGAAGGCGGAAATCTCCGAGCGCTTCAGGGGGCGGCCGAGTGCCGTCTCAGGGATGGTCTGGGAGTCCGTGAGCAGGCCCTCCTGCGAGGCGCGGAGGCCTTTCGGGATGGAGGTGTAGCCGTTCGAGTCGGGGTGGTTGCCGAGGTAAAGATTGATGCCGTCGTGCGCGGAGAGGAGCACGCGATCCTTCGCGATGAAGTAATTGTGAATCCACACCGGCGAGCAGCCCGCATAGACGCCGGCCATCAAAATGGAGACGGCACCGAGGACGGGGAGGATTCTCGATTTCAGGGGTTTTCCGCGCGCCACGGTGAGTGCGATGGCCACGACGATCAGTGGCAGCAGCATGAGAATGGTGGCGACGAGCATGGCCACGAAGCCTGCGAGCAGCCCCATCCAGACCCACGGTCGCCACCAAGACGCCGGCCCTTTTTCATGGATGCAGACGAGCCACAAAGTCAGCCCCCAGAATGCGCACACCACCCACGCCGTGGGCATGAGGATGGAGGAGAAAACCTGCGCCGGGGTGAAGAGCGCCCACGCCGCCGCCGCGAGGATTCCGATGGCGATGCCGCGGGAATTTTCCTCCCGTGAGGTGCCGCCAAAAATGCGTCGCCCAAGCAGGAAAAGCCACGTCGCCGTGAACGCGTGAAACACGGCCTGAAGCTGGCCGACCAAGTACGGCGAGAACGTGTGGTCGTAGCCGCCCGTCACCTTGTAGATGCCCGCGAGCGCATACGCGTAGCCGGGCAGCCCGTAGAATGCCTTCCCGTCGGTGAGCCGGCCGCCGAGGATGCGGCGCGCCCAGTCGTCGTAGAATTTCATGTCGTCCCCGTCCGGCAGAAAATGCCGCGAGTCCGCGATCATGTTCAGCACGAAAAACTGCACCAGAAATGCGCCCACCCAGACGGGCAGCCAAAGGGGAATCCGCGCGATGAGGCGGCGGCTCCGTTCAGAGTGCATGAATGCGAATTTTATGGTTTTTCAAATGTGGCACCGGGGTTGGCATCGCGAGTGCTATTATGTTCTTATCTCCTCACCGCTATCCGCGGCGGGGATGAAACACAAAACAAACAAACCAGAAATCATAATCCCATGCTTCGTAAACTGAACACCAAACACGCGGGCTTCACGCTCGTGGAAATCATGATCGTTGTCGCGATCATCGCACTCCTCGCAGCCATCGCCGTCCCGAACTTCCTCCGCAGCCGCAAGCGCTCGCAGGCCACCCAGATCCTCGAGGATCTCCGCATCCTTGACTCCGCAGTGGACCAGTACGCCATCGAAAACAATAAACCCGCGGGCACGAACCCATCCTTCGCGGACCTCCAAACCTACACGAAGTCTGGCACGCGCCTCTATTCGAGCGCCAACACTGACATTCTCGGCAACTCGTTCGGCACATTCACCGTTGACGTGGCTCCGAAGGTTCCCGCGGCCACGTTCACGGCTCTGTCCGACGTCGCCCCGGCTTCCTTCTGGTCGCCCTACAAGTAGTCTAAGGGCCGCCTGGGCGGTTCTGTCTCACATCACCCGGCCATCCTCACGGATGGTCGGGTGTTTGCTTTCCATGCACAATGCCGGGCGGGTTAGCCCGGGATGATCGGGTCGCCGCACGAGATTGGCCAAACCTGTTCCCCGGAAGAAAACGCACTATCCGTCACGCCTTCGGGCTCACTTAGTTTCACGATGAGCACAATTTGGAATAACGTGGCACGGCTGTTGCTTTTCACCATCCCGTCCGCAGCGACCAAACGCTGCGACACCAAAACAAACAAACCAGAAATCATAATCCCATGCTTCGTAAACTGAACACCAAACACGCGGGCTTCACGCTCGTTGAAATCATGATCGTGGTCGCGATCATCGCACTCCTCGCGGCCATCGCCGTCCCGAACTTCCTCCGCAGCCGCAAGCGCTCGCAGGCCACCCAGGTCCTCGAAGACCTCCGCATCCTGGACTCCGCTGTGGACCAGTATGCCATCGAGAACAACAGGAGCTCCGGCAACCCGGCCTTCGCGGACCTCCAGGCCTACATCAAGACCGGCACCCGCCTCCACGGGAGCGGCAACACCGACATCCTCGGATCGTCCTTCGGCACCTACACGATTGACACGCCTCCAAAAGTTCCCGCGGCCACGTTCACGGCTCTGTCCGACGTCGCCCCGGCTTCCTTCTGGTCGCCCTACAATTAGTCTAAGGGCCGCCTGAGCGGTTCTGTCTCACATCACCCGGCCATCCTCACGGATGGCCGGGTGTTTGCTTTTTGCTCCCGACGTCCTTGGCATCATGGATGCTTAGTCAGCCGCATGGACAGGCGCCCAACCCGATTCCAAAAGTGGATGAGTCACATCCCCGTTCCGGCAAAAAGCGGTTGCTTCCCGAAGCTTCCACTGCCAGTTCGCATGAGAACCGATTTCATTCCCGCCAGTCATCGCCCAAACCATCACCGGCAGTCATCCTCTTGACGGAAACCAATCCCAGCCCAAGTCCAGCGGCCGTCTGCAAGCTGCGCCCGTCGGCGTCTGCAAGATGGCTGCGCCCGTGGCTGGTGTTGCTCTTGTTTCTCACCGTCGGATTCGGCACCTACTTCCCATGTCTCAAGGGCGAACGGATATGGGATGACACCTATCTGATCGGTGAGAACCCGTTCTTTCGCAGCCCGGCGTTTTCCGCCGAGGTCTTCCGGCAGCATCTCTTCACGGAATCGTTCTCGACCCACTACCGGCCCGTTCAGAATCTTTCCTATATGTTGGATTATTGGCTGTGGGGTGAGTCCACAGTCGGTTATCATTGCACCAATGTCCTGATCCATACCGTCGCGGCCTGGCTGTTATTTCTGCTGCTGCGCCGCCTGTTGCCGGCATTGTGGAAAGGAGGGGATGAAAGGGGAGTCGCGGCATTTCTCATCGCCGTCACATGGCTGGTGCATCCGGTCCACAATGCCGCCGTCGCTTACATCGCAGGTCGGGCCGACAGCCTCGCTGCCCTCTTTGCCTTGGGGGCATGGCTTGCATGGAGACGTTCGCGGGACTGTCCCGGCTGGTTAGCGCGGATTGCGCTATGCACTCTCGCCGCGCTGGCCGCCCTCGCCGCGCTGTGCTCAAAGGAAATCGCGCTTGTGTGGGCCTTGCTGTTTGTCATCTACACGCTGCTATTCGACCGCAGCACGCGGCTGCGAAAGAGGCTCCTCCCGATCGCGGGGCTCGTCGCGATGATTGCGCTCTATGCAGTCCTGCACTCGCTGCCCGCACACCGCGCAACCACGCCCGGCGTTGCTCCGGAGCTGCTCGGCGGGCGCACGGTGCTCGCGCTCAGGGCGCTGGGCGACTACGGCAGGCTGATGGTGGCCCCGGCACGTCTGATGATGGAGCGTTCGCTCGGCCCGTCGGACATGTATTCCAGCCACGCCGCGTGGTTGCGCAGCATCGGCGCCGAATACCTTTCGATCCTCGGGGCGGCAGTGCTGGCGTTGTTTGGCTGGCTTTGGATGAAACGTGGCGAGACACGAACCCTCAGACGTTTCGGTGTCCTTTGGTTCACCGTCGCATTTGTCCCGATTTCCAATCTGATCCCGCTGAATGCCGAGGTGGCCGAGCACTGGCTTTATACTGCAAGCATAGGGTTCCTTCTGGCTGTCGCAGGAGCCATCGCCATGCTTCCCGAAAAGGCAAGATGCCTAATCGCGCCTCTTAGTGTCGCGGCAGTGCTGGCGCTTGCGACGCGCACGAATTTCCGCGCGGCTGACTGGACGGACGGCGAGACCTTCGCCCAGCGGACGATCGAGGACGGCGGCGCTTCGGCGCGCCTGCTCAGCTATTATGCAAGTGAGCTTGGCCGCAAGGGCCGATTCGCGGAACAGGAGCTGGCTTACAGGAGGACGCTCACTATCTATCCGGACTCCATGACGGCGCGGATCAACCTGGGCATCTGCCTGCAAAAGCTGGGCCGTGTTGAGGAAGCAAAGCCTTTGCTGGACATCGATCGCACGGCTGCGGTTGTGTCCAATGTTCCCCGCAATTGGAATGCGGCGCTGAATGCCGCGGGCCAATTGCACAAGGAGGGACGCAGCGCGGAGGCGCTCGCCCTGGTGCGCGAGTGGAAGCCGGCGAACCCGCACACCTGGGAACTTGCCGGCTTTGAAGCCAATGTGCTGCACGACACGGAAGGTCCGCGCGCCGCTCTCGACGTGGTCGCGGGCTATGCTCGCGGGCATTGGTGGCATCTTCCTTCGCAGCTCGGCCTGTCATCGCTGCAACGGGAGGCGGGCGAACTCGAGGCGGCTCTCGTCACGGCAAAAAAGGCGCAGCGCCTCGACATCCGTGGCAGCGCCGCATTCTATGAGACCGCGAAATGTGAGGGCAGCCTCGGCAGATGGCCGGAAGCACTGGAGTCGCTCGGTGTCGCCGTCGCGCGCGCGCCGAAGAACCGCGCCTATCTCGATTTCTTCGCCGCAATCCTGCACCAGCTCGGGCGCAATGAAGAGGCGCTGACCGTGCGGCGCAAATCGGAGGCGCTGGCCGCCGATGAACGAAAGCGATCCCAATAGCCGGCCGACGACTGAGAAAACCCGGTTCCCTCGGGTGAAGGAGAAAATCACCACGGATTGCTCGGATGGTTTTCAGAGCGGGATGCGTTCATCCGTGGCATCCGTGTAATTTACGGTCAAAAGTCCGCGTCACCTTCAAGCGCGGCGTATCTCAACGGGCTGCCAGATTGAATTCGCCGACATCGAAGGTCACGCGCTTGAATTGCTTGCGCTCTGGTGCGCCGGAGGCTTCGAGCGGATCGTACACGAGCAGGATTCCGCGGTATTTTCCCGGCGGGACGGAAGGCGGCGGACGCACGGCCCATGCCTCGCTGAAGCGGCCGGATTCGACGCCGGGGGCGATGGGCCCTTTGCCGACGAGAAAGAGATGCCCGTCGGCGGACTTCAGGTAGAGCGATGCGGCGAGCAGCGACTGGCGCTTCGGCTTCACCTCCCACGACATCGCGAAGAGCATGGAATCGCCCAGCCGCGGCGGCATCCCCTCGCAGGCGATCAGCGCGTGGAAGTCGTCGAGCTTTCTGCCTTCGCCGCGGAATTCGTGCTGCTGTGCGGTCGCGCCCGCGAGGTAAATTGCGAGTTCATTCCTGGCGACCACATGCCACGGATGCTGGCCCATGAAATGGTGCAGGAGCAGATCCGACGCGGGCAGCACTCTTTCGCCCATCTTTCGCTGCGGATGAAAATATCCCGCATCCGGATCGAAGGTCGCCCGATCCGCGGTGTCCATCACCACGGCATCAATCCCTGTCGGCGGTTTGTATTCGGCGCGACTGAGCGTCTTCAGTCCCTTGAGCACATGGTGGAGCGAATAGAGCTGTTTGCGATTCGTGAGGTGCGAGAGGTAGGGGATGCCTGCCGTCACGCTCGCGTCCTTCTCCACTACGGCGAGCATCGTGCTCTTCCACTCCCGCGCCCACAGCGCATCGTCCGCGCCCATGACGGTGTGCCACACTTCCTTGATCGGCCCGAACCAAAGCTGACCGGCTGCACATCCGACAGCGACCCATCCCGCGAGGACATCGCGCCAGAAAAGCGCCGAGCCGGCCTCCGCCGTGCCGAGCCAGAGCAGCGGCACGAGCGGCGCTGCGTAGTGAAAATTAATGCTCCATTCGGACTGCCGCCACGACAGCAGGTGCTGGAGAAAAATGGGCGCAGCCATGATGATCCAGCGCGGGCGCAGCAGCGGCAGCAACAGGAATGGCAGCAGCGTGCCCCACGCAAGATTTCCGCCGGTGAGCCCGGTCCACAGCGCCTTCGCGCCTTTCGACGGATGCGTGACGAGCCCGCTGATGATGCCGCCCGGCGTATCCCCGAGGTGCGCATACAGCCCGAGAAAGTCCACGCTTCCACCGTTCAGCGCCGGACCGATCACGAGCACACACAGCAGGAACCACCCAAAGGCCACGCAGCCGGGAATTACATTCCAACCCATGCGCCACTCGCGGTCGCGGTCGCGCTCGATGAAATAGTACACGAGCGAAATCCACGCGAGCAGCAGGCCCATGCTTTCCTTGCACATGAGCACGAGGATGAACGACACCCAGAAGACCCCCGGCCTGCGCTGAAAGCGTCCCTGAAACATCAGGAGGATCAGCGGCGCGGCGAGCGCCTCGGGGTGGAATTCATGCAGCGCGACGAAGCCCGTCGCCGGCGCAAGCAGCGTCGCCAGCGCGAGCCAGACGGACGCCTGCTGGCCGAATTCCAAGTGCCGCGCGATGCGCCAGGCCGTGAACGGCATCGTCGCGAGCAGCAGCGTCTGCAAAATCACGAGCAGCATCGGGTGCGACCATATTTTGTAAAATGGCAGCGCGAGAAAGACGATCGGGTCCTGGTGGTTGCCCATCAGCGGCACGTCGAGCAGCGACACATGCCACACCCCTTTTCCCGCGAGCCACAGGCCCTGCGCGTAGAATGCGAGGTCGAAAGTCCCGTACTGGAATGTCGCCCAGCGGAACCACGAATCCGCGATCGCGATGATGCAGAAAAGGATCGCCCCCCACCAGAGGATGCGCGGAGTCGGGACTCGGTCGTAAAACATCAGGCCGCGCTTTTACAGCGCGCGTCCGGGAAAAGCCAGCACGCCGCTTGACGGATGATGGCAACGGTGTTTTCCGCGAGGGTCCTGCTTTGAACGTTATGCGTTAAGCATTAAACGTTGGACGTTGAGCCCCGCGCAGCGGCCTTTCGTTTTCGCAACACGCGCCGACATTCGTGATGCGCCTGCGGCGGGCCAAACTTCCAACGTTTACCGTCCAACATCCAACGTCCAACGCGGCAAATCACACGCCGCCGCTTGACGCCCCTACGCCCGCCCCGGCAACGTGCGCGCATGTCGCGCGACATCGTTTATTTTGACCTCGAAACCCAGCGCACCGCCAACGACGTCGGCGGCTGGGACAAAAAGCGCGACATGGGCATGAGCCTCGGCGTGACCTACAGCACGCGCCTCGGCGAATACCAAATCTTCAGCGAGAAGCGCGTGGACGACCTCGTGCAGCAGCTCCTGCGCGCCGACCTCGTCGTCGGGTTCAACGTGATCAATTTCGACTACGAAGTCCTCATGGGCTACACCGTGCTCGACCTCCCGCACCAGTGCCGCACGTTGGATATGCTCGTGGACATCGAGGCCAAGCTCGGCCACCGCCTCGGCCTCGACGCCGTCGCGAGCGCGAGCCTCGGCGTGGGAAAAACCGGCGACGGCCTCGACGCGATCCGCTGGTGGCGCGAGGGCAAACTCTTGGACATCGCGGAATACTGCTGCTTCGACGTGAAGTGCACGAAGCTCGTCCACGAATACGGCGCGACGAACAAAAAATTGCTCTACGACGACCGTTTCAAGCAGCGGAAAAGCGTGGCCGTCGAGTGGGCTCTGTAGCCGGGACTTTCCAGTCCCGGCATTCGCATCCCGAGCCAGTACCGGGGCTGGAAAGTCCCGACTGCCGACAACGCTCCCGCCCCCGCACTCCGCGCTGGCAAAGCAGCGCGGCCTTCGTATTCTCCGCGCCCTTTTATGTACCGCACCACATCCTGCAACAGCCTTCGCACGGAACACATCGGCCAGAGCGTCACGCTCGCCGGGTGGATCAATTCGCGCCGCGACCACGGCGGCGTGATCTTCGTGGACCTGCGCGATCGCGAGGGGCTCACGCAGGTCGTTTTTCGGCCGGAGGAATTCGCGCAGGTCTCGGAGCAAAGCCACGGGCTGCGTCCGGAGGATGTGATTTCGATTACGGGGAAAGTGTCGCAGCGCCTGCCCGGAACAGAAAACGCGAGGCTGGAGACCGGCAGCATCGAGGTCGTCGCCTCTGAGCTGCGCGTGCTGAACAAGGCCGACGTGCCGCCTTTTCCCCTCGACGATCCGAGCGTGAACGAAGACCTGCGCCTGCACTACCGCTACCTCGATCTGCGCACCGCGCCGATGCAGCGCAACCTGAAGCTGCGCCATCGCGTCGTCAAGGCCACGCGCGACTTCCTCGACGAGCAGGGCTTCCTCGAAATCGAGACGCCGATTCTTTCCAACCCGACACCCGAGGGCGCGCGTGACTTCCTCGTGCCGTCGCGGCTGAACCCCGGCACATTTTACGCGCTGCCGCAGGCGCCGCAGCAATACAAGCAGCTCCTGCAAGTCGCGGGCTTGGAAAAATATTTCCAGATCGCGCGCTGCTTCCGCGACGAGGATCTGCGCGCCGACCGCCAGCCGGAGTTCACGCAGATTGATGTCGAGGCGTCGTTCATCACCGACGTGGAAATCCAGACGCTCATCGAGGGCCTGCTCTCGCGCATCTTCAAGGAATCGCGCGGCGTGGACATCCCGGTGCCATTCCCGCGCATGGCCTACGCCGAGGCGATGAACCGCTACGGCAGCGACAAGCCCGACACGCGCTTCGCGATCGAACTCGTCGAGCTGACGGATATTTTCACCGCGTCCACATTCAAAGTCTTCGCGTCCGTCGCGAGCGGTGGCGGCACGATCAAGGCCATCAACGCGAAGGGCGCGGCGGCGCTGTTCAGCAAGGAACAGCTCAAGAAATGGGAGGAGTGGGTGAAGACCGAATTCGGCGCGAAAGGTCTCGCTTACATCAAGTGGAGCACCGGCGGTGAATGGGAATCGCCCATCGTGAAATTTTTCAGCGACGCCGAGAAGAAGGCGCTCGCCGAGCGCATGGGCTTCGTCGAAGGCGACGTCCTGTTTTTCGGAGCCGACGCAAAGCACGATCCCGTCTGCGAAATCCTCGGTCGCGTGCGCCTGCGCTGCGCGGAACTGCTCGGCCTCATCGCCGCGGCGAAAGATCAGCTCAATTTTCTCTGGGTCGTGGATTTTCCGCTGCTCGCATTTTCACCCGAGGACAACCATTGGGTCGCCGTGCATCACCCCTTCACGCGCCCAATGGCCGAGGACGTGCCCGCGATGGAAGCTGGCGACTACGGCAAAGTCCGCGCGGTCGCTTACGATGTCGTGCTGAACGGCGTCGAACTCGGCGGCGGATCGATCCGAATCCACGAGCGCGATTTGCAGGCGAAGCTCTTCGAGGTGCTCGGCGTGAATGCCGAGGAGCAGCAGGTGAAATTCGGCCACATCCTGAAGGCGTTCAGCTTCGGCGCGCCGCCGCACGGCGGCATCGCGCTCGGCCTGGATCGCCTGGTGATGCTCATCACCGGCGCGAGCAGCATCCGCGAGGTGATCGCATTTCCGAAGAACAACCGCGGCTGCGATCTCATGACGAGTTCGCCGGTCGAGGTGGACTTCAAGCAGCTCCGCGAAGTTTACATCCAGAGCACAGCGAAAAAGCCGTAGCACCGGGCGAACGAATCTTCGAATGCAAGCCAGCCCTCAATTCGGCAGTGGCTCAATTTGAACCACGAATGGAGCGACGCCGCATTCGTCGTCCGTTGCTCGACCTTCCGTGATCTTATTCGTGTGCATCCGTGTCCAGTCGTGGTTTCCGTCCACTTGAGCCACCGCCCGCACATCACCCCATGAGCACCCCATCCGAAGCCCGCAAACTGATCTCCGACTGTCATCTCGACATCTCGATGAACGCGATGGAATTCAATCGCGACCAGCGCTGGACGCAGGAAAGAAATCCGCCGCAGCGAACTCTCCGATCCATTCATCCTCCCAAGGGCGGAGCGGTATCGCGTGCGCAACACCGTGTGCTTTCCAGAACTGCGCCGCGGGCGCATCGGCATTATCGTCGCAACGCAGATCGGGCGCTACTCGCCCCGCTTCCACAATCTGCCCGGCTGGCGCAGCCCCGAGCAGGCATGGGCGCAGACACAGGGCCAGCTCGCGTACTATCGCGTGATGGAGGAATGCGGCGAGATGCTCCAGCTCCGCACCTGGGCCGACGTGGAAAAGCACGCCGCGAAATGGATCGCCGCATCGGACACCGAGGCTGCCTCTTTGCCGATCGGCTACCTGCTCAGCCTCGAAGGCGCGGACTCGATCCTGAGCTGGCGGCATCTTGAAAAATCACGCGCAGACGGACTCATCGCGCTCGGCCCCGTGCATTACGGGCCGGGGATCTACGGCTGCGGCACCGACGACGAAGGCCCGCTCACCGCGAAGGGCCGCGAGCTGCTGAAGGAAATGGAGCGTCTCGGAATCATCCTCGATGTCACGCACCTCTGCGATGAGTCCATGCGCGACG
>BJFP01000064.1 GCA_014189875.1 Verrucomicrobiota bacterium
AAGGCCAAGGAGCAGCGCAAGGCCGACCTCCGCGCACTCATGCACGGCAACACGGATGACGCGGACATCCGCGCCGCGATGGAAAAGGCGCGCGCGACCGTCGGCGAATTTCTCGCCGCGCTGCAAATGCCCTCGGCGAACCAGAAGCAGTTCCTCGTGCGCAAGGCCTACCCGACGCGCGAGGCGGGCAAGCAGCAGATCCTGTGGATCAACCAGGTCACCTACGACGGCACGCTTCTCCACGGCGTGGCCGACGACAAGACCGCCGCCGTCGGCGCCGGCATCCCGCTCGATGGCAGGGTCTCATTCCCGCCCGCGGAGATTTGCGACTGGATGTTCAACGAGGACGGCAAGGCCGTCGGCGGCTTCATGCTCCGCGCGCTGAAGGCCAAGATGACCGAGGACGAGTGGGCGAAGATCGCCGCGCAGATTGCTTTTAAGGAGTGATGCAAAGTCTGATAACCATACAGAGCCTATGAACATCCCGGTCATTCTCGCACACGGCGAGCAATTGCTATTTGCGTTTCTGTCGCGGATTTTGGCTGGTGGAAGTTCAGTCGTATGCGCGCTCGTTGCGATCGTTCTGTATCTCGACGACAAAAGTAAAAAGCGGCGGCTTCAGATCGTTGGTATCATTTGGATGATTGCCGTCGTGCTCTCCATTCTGATCGCAGTGCTATTCGTCGTTCTTTGAATGACTTTGCCCGACAATAGCCCAGCACTTCAGTGCTGGGTTTGCCGCGCAATATGGAAACGAGTCCCGCAGGGACGAAAGAAATGTGGTTTGCAACCTCGCGCGGCGGGGTGGCGCGTCCCCTTTTTTGCGTTTGGAGTTAAGCGTTTGGCGTTTGGTGTTTGGCTCGCCGCAGGCGCCTGGCGAATTGGGCGACGCGTCGTGACACGGCGCGGCCGCTGCGCGGGGCCAAACGCCAAACGCCAAACGCCAAACGCTCAACTCCAAACGCCAAGATTGGACACCACCGGAGGCGCAGTTTCCGGTTCCTGCTCCCGATTCGATCTCCATCCCACCGCCTCGCTGCGCTCGCCCGCATGAGGTTGCAAACCTCGCCTACTTTTCCGCCCCTACCCCGTCTCCGCGATCGCCTCGTCCGCCTGCGTGACGCGGACGACTTCCTCGACGGTCGTCTGGCCCTTCAGCACTCGACGCCAGCCGTCGGAGCGCAGGCTTTCCATGCCGTCGGCCATCGCCTGATTCTTGAGCGCGCTGCCAGTTTCCTTGCGGATGATTTTTCTGCGCAGCTCCTCGGTGACGATGCACACCTCGAAGATCGCGAAGCGCCCGCGGTAGCCGGTCTGCCGGCATGAGTCGCAGCCCTTCCCGCGGAAGAGCTTGGTGCCGGGCGGCACGATGAATTCGTTTTCGCGCAGATAATCGGCGTCGTAGGCCGCCTCCGTGATGCAGTCGGGGCAGATTTTCCGCACGAGCCGCTGCGCGAGGAAGCAGCGCACGACGCTCGCGAGCAGAAACGGCTCGATGCCCATGTCGAGCAGACGCGTGATGCCGCTCACGGCGTCGTTTGTATGCAGCGTGGAAAAGACAAGATGGCCCGTCATCGCGGCGCGGATCGAGATTTCGCTCGTCTCGAAATCGCGGATTTCGCCGACCATGACGATGTTCGGATCCTGACGCAGGATCGCGCGCAGGCCGTTCGCAAACGTGAGGCCGATCTCAGACTTCACATCAATCTGCGAAATGCCGGGCAGCCGGTATTCGACCGGCTCCTCGACGGTGATGATGCGCCGCGAGGGCTGATTGATGGACGAGAGAAAAGAATAGAGCGTGGTGCTCTTGCCGCTGCCGGTCGGGCCGGTGACGAGGATGATGCCGTTGGGCAGCGTGATCATCTTCTTCATCTCGGCCATCTGGCGCGCGCCCATGTCGAGGCGATCCAGGCCGAAGGTGAGCGTCTCGGTGCGCGAGAGCAGGCGCAGCGAGATGCTCTCGCCGTTCACCGTGGGGATCGTGGAAACGCGCACGTCAATCGCGCCCGCGACGGTGGTGAGATTGATGCGCCCGTCCTGCGGCAGCCGGCGCTCGGCGATGTCCATGTGCGCCATCACTTTCAGGCGCGAGATGATCGCGCTCTGCAGCACGCGGAGCTGCGGCGGCACGGCGATCTCGTGCAAAATTCCGTCCACTCGGTAGCGGATGCGCAGGTCGTTTTCGAGCGGCTCGACGTGGATGTCCGTCGCGCGCTCGGTGAGCGCCTCGCGGATGATCTGGTTCACAAATTTCACGACGCTCGCCTCCGGATCGTCGTTCGTGATGTCGAGCGCGGTGTCCTGTTCGAGGCTCTCGAATGCGCGGTTGTTCTTCAGGATTTCCTCGAAGACATCCGCGCCGACGCCGTATGCCATGCGCAGCGCGCGGAGGAGCTGCGTGCGCGGCGTGAGCTGCCACTGCACTTTTTTGCCGATGAGCTGCTGCTGCGCGAGGCGGCGCGCGGTCTGGTTGAAGACGTCGTATGTCGCGAGCGTGATCGTGTTTTCGTCCGGCTGCGCGACGGGCAGGATGTGGTGCTTGAAGACAAAGCGGCCCGGTAAAAGCTGGAGCACCGGGCGCTCGATCGTTGCCGCGTCAATCGGCCCGACAGTCGTGCGGAAAATTTTTCCCAGCTCGGCAGTGAGCCGGGCCTCGTCGCACTTGCCGGAGTTCAGAACCTCGACGGTCCACGTGCCGCCCGCGGGCGGCTTGATGGCGAGGAGTTCAGCGGCGTCGGTCTCGCCGACGCCGCTGGCGAGCAGTGCGTCGAGAAGGGCGCGGAGCTGGCTCATCGTTTGCGGACGCTGTTCACTGCGGGCTCGGCGCGGAATTGCGGCGCGGAACCGCGCATGGTCGCCGGCTTCACGGGCGGCTTCACGCGCTCGCGGATGTTTTGCGGCATGATCGCAGCCTCGAGATCCGACGGGATATTGAACGCATCGAACGTCTTCTCGCGCAGCTTCGCGTTCTCGTCGGCGGCAAGCGTGACGACCGGGCGCATGATGATGATGAGTTCGTTCCGGACCTTGGCTTTGGCATGCCTGCCAAAGAGCGGGCCGATCAACGGGAGATTCACGAGCTTCGGGATGCCGCTCTTGGTGTAGTCCATGCTCTCCTTGATCAGGCCGCCGAGGATGAGTGTGCCCCCGTTCGGCACGGTGACGTAGGTCTTCACGGCGCGGCGTGAGATGTTCGGGATGTCGTTGTTGTCAATACGCGTGGTGCCCGATCGCTCGGAGATGTTCTGCACGATTTCGAGGGAAACATCCTTGTCACTGTTGATGAGCGGGAGCACTTCGAGGCGGAGTTCGATCGGCTTGAACTGGATCGAGCTGTTCGAAACGAGGTTGTTCGTATTCCCCACCGTCGCGTTGTTAAACTGGCTCTGGATGTTCGTGGGCACCGGCACTTCTTCGCCGGAGGTGATGAGCGCGCGCTTGTTGTTGCTCGTGAAAATACTCGGCCGCGTGATGACCCGGAAGCGGTCGGAATTTTCGAGCGCCTTCAGCGCGACGTCGAACAACGTCCCCGAGGCGATGACTCCCGCAACGCCGCCCGCACCGCCCGCGAGCGCGCGGTTGATGGCGGTCTGCGTCGTGAGGTTGTTGAGGTTCAGGAATGACCTGCCTGCGCTGTCGAAGCCGAGGACGGAATTGTTTGTCGTCGTACCGGCGGCACCCCCCGTGCCGGTCGTCGTGCCGCCGGTGGCGTTCTTGAGGATGCCGCCATTGTGCAAGATATATTCGATTCCAAACTCCTCGTTTTTCGAGAGCTTCAGCTCGCCGATGATGCAGTGGATCATCACCTGCGCCTGGGGGACATCGAGCTTGTCGAGCAGCGCAAAGATTTTCTCCGTCGTGTCCCTCGGGCCGACGACGATGATGCTGTTCGCACGCTTGTCCGCGATGATGGTGCTCTTGCCGACCTGCTGTGTGACGGGCTGCGTGTCGCGCTCGCTCGTGGAGAGCGTCTCGTTGCCGATCGTGGACGAGCCGCCGGAGCCGGAGCCACCGAGGGCGTTATTGGCAGTACTGCCGAGCGTATTCCCCGCCGCACCGCCGCGCGTGGTGTTGGCCTGCTGGTTCTGCGGACGCGCGCCGGCTGCGGGCGCAGACGTGCCGGTGCCCGAGTCTTTCTCACCGGGATCTTTCACCGCGGCGACGACGGCATCCATGACCTCCTCGACCGGACGGAAGCGCAACGGACGCACGGCGGGCGGCGCGAGCGGCACCTGCGAGTCGTATTCTTTCACCAGCGCGCGGATGAGCTTCATGTTCACCGGGCGCGAGACGACGTGCAGGCTGTTCCTGCGCTTGTCCGCGGTGATGCGCACTTTTCCGACGACGAAATTGTCCTCCGTCGGCCCCGTGCCGGTCGCACCACCATTGATGTGGATGGACACGCCACCATCGCCCGCCGTCACTCCGGGCGGCAGCGGCGCACCGCTCGCGTCCGTGGGCTGGCGCGAGATACGCGGCTGCGCGGCGACCCCGGGCATTCCGGCGGTCGGCTGAGCCTGCTGCTTTTCGAAAAGCTTCTCGAGGTAGCCCGCGATCTCCTCGGCCTGCCCGTGCTGGAGGCTGATGAATTCGCTCACGACTTCCGATGGCTCGACATCAATCGCCCGCACGATGCGGATGAGCGTCCGAATGATGCTCGTATTTTCCGTGACGAGCAGCGCCTGCGCCCTCGGCAGCGCTGTGATGCTCGTCGCGCCGCCCTGCGTGCCCGCAAGGATGCCGCTGCCGATCGTCCCCGCGAGTTCCGTCGGGTCCGCGTATTGGAGCTTAAAAAGGAACATCACTGTCTGCTCTCCTGGCGGCAGCAGCTCCTCACGATCCACAAACGGGATGCCGACGGACTTCGGGTTCTGGCCGGCGGCGGTCACTTTCCAAATCTTCGGCTCCTCGGTCGGGACGATGTTGAAGCCGTTCATGATCAGCGTCATCTCGATGATCTTGATCGCCTCAGACTGCGGCACCATGTCGGAGATGGCGATGCGGATCGGCCCGGCGAGCTGCGTGCTGTAGATGAGCCGGCGGCCCGTCAGCCGTGAGTACAGTTCGAGAATGTCGGTGATGCTCGCATCCAGCATCTGCAGCCTCACGGTCTGTTCGCCGCCGGGAATCGCGGGCTGATTCTGCGGAGGCAAAGCCGGAACCGGCGGGGCGGGCTGCACTCCGGGCGCGAGCACCGGCGAAGCGACAGCCGGAGTCGGGACGGCAGGCGGGGTGGTCGGGAGAGGAACCTGCGCCGACAGACGGAAGGCAAAGAGGAGGCCAGTGGTGAGGAGGAGGGTTCGGAGCGACACGCGGGACATCTAGCCCGCAGGCGGAAGACGGTCAACCAATGCGTGTGCGCGGGCGGTGGTTCAAATTGATTGAAACCACGAATGGACACGAAAAGGTACGCATCGGATCTCGCAAGCACGAGCGCTGAAAAAGCGGGCGCTTCTTTCCTTCATTCGTGTTCTTTCGTGGTTCAAATTGCACGATCCGAATGTCGCGCAGCGGCGCTCACTCCTCCCCGCCAAGCCGATCCGTCTCACGGCGTTCCCGCTTGGTCGGCCGCCCGGTGACCTGCGGACGGAACATCGGCGGCTGCACTCTTTACCCGTCAAAAATCGGCGCAGACGCCGTAACGTTCATCCCCCCGGCACGCACGCGTACGCGAACGAGGCGCCCGCGCTCCCCGTGAAGTTCTTCAAACAGCACGCACTGCCGTGACGTCACGCTCGCGTTTTGGACTGCGGCACTCCTCTCGCAGTCCAAATGGCTCCGCCACGCCATCACCCGCTCCCGGCTCATATTTAGCAACCGCAACCAACCGGACTGGCATGGAACCGCCTACTTCGGCGCCACCTTCAGCATCTCGTCGAATATCTTGTAGAACTCCGCGCGCACCTGCTGCTCCTCGGTGAGTTCCTTGCGGAAAAAATCGTAGCGCAGCCGCGCATTTGCCTTCTCGATGTCGCTCTGCGTGACGGTGCGCATCGCGGTCATGAATTCCTTCACGGCGTGCACCCGGTCGGTCTTGAAAGGGCCCTTGCCGCTCAGCGCCTCGTCGAATCTGTCGAGCGGCTTGCGAATCGCGGGATTCTTCTGGCGCGACGCATCCACGCCGCCGGTGCGCGCCATCTCGCGGATCAGCAAGCCGAGATCGTGCGTGCGTTCCTTGATGCGCCCGATGGTGGCAAATTCCTCGTTGTATGCGGGCCAGACGATGGGCTGCCACTGCTTCGCGCTGTCGAGCCGGTAGCCGAAACGGCGGACTTTCGGGGTGCCGCGGCCAGCCAGCCCGTCCGCGTCGCGCGTGGTGAGATACGTCGCGACGCCGATGACTTTTCCGCTCTTCAGATGCACGATCGGGCTGCCACTGTTGCCGGGGACGAACTCGGCGGTGACTTCGATCAGGTTCGGCCCGATGCCGACGAGCTTGCCGACGAGCGGCTTAATCACGCGCGCGCCGTCGGGATTTCCGAGCACGACGACGTCGTCGCCGATGGACGCGTTTTTTTCGACCTCGATCATCATGTCCATCGTCTTCGTGTCGGAGAGCAGCGCGAGGCTGAGGATGTCGTGCCCGACGGCGGCCGCGGCCTGGCCGACCCGGATCGGCGACTGGTCGAGCAGCGTGAGCTTCACGCCCGGATGCCCGGCGACGACGTGCTGGTTGGTGAAGACAAATTTCTGCTTTCCAAATGCGCATGCAAACGCACTGCCCGCACCGCCCTTGTCCTCCACGAAAACGAGGCTGCCGGTGTAATTCTTCACGAGTTCCGCGACCTGCTCATCCGTCGTCGTAGCACGCACGCGCGGGGAAAAAATGCACGCTGCAAGCGCGAGGAGCGCGGAGGCGAGTCTGGGGAGGACGCGTTTCATTTCGGAAACAGTTAGGGGAAGAGAAATGAGAGTCGGGAAGATTGCAAGGCGCGGCACTGGCGGGCGGTGTCCTCATTTGGTGTTTGGGGTTCAGCGTTTGGCGTTTGGCCCCGCGCAGCGGCCTCGCGGTTTCACGGCGGTGTTGCCGAAGCACACGACGCCTGCGGCGGGCCAAACGCCAAACGCTGAACTCCAAACGCTGAACTCCAAACTCAAAAATAGGACACCAACCTTCTGCCGCCTCTCACCCCTCAACCGCCGCCCGCATCACACCCAATAGCCGTCCGGCAATACTGCGCCCTTCGGAATGACAACGATGCCGTCGCGGATGTACCACAGCGGCTTGTCCGTGCCATCGCTCCAGCGCGCGGGAGGCCCGTCGCACTTGTCCGGCTTTCCGTCAGGGGTGACGACGACGCCGTTTCCCACGCGCGCATTTTTGTCCACGATCGCATGGTCCACGACGCAGTTCGACCCGATGCCGAGCGGCGGCTCCCCTGCCCTCGCGGGGCGGATTTCCTCGTAGTAGTCCGCGCCCATGATGATGCTGTTTTTGATCGTCGAGCCGCTCTTGATGATGCTGCGCAGTCCGATCACGGCGCGCTCGATATTTGCGTCGCT
This sequence comes from Verrucomicrobiota bacterium, assembly GCA_014189875.1. Taxonomy (GTDB): domain Bacteria; phylum Verrucomicrobiota; class Verrucomicrobiia; order Chthoniobacterales; family Chthoniobacteraceae; genus SXWH01. Next base: position 7,507 of record BJFP01000064.1, read on the forward strand.
GATGATGCAGCCGTCGCTGATGTTCGCCTGCCGCACGGTCGCACCGTTGATCTTGCTGCCCGGCAGGAAACGCATGTGCGTGTAGATGGGCGCGGTCGCGTCGAAAAAACTGAACGGCGGCAGCGGATTCGTGAGCGCGAGATTCGCCTCGAAGAATGCGCGGATGGTGCCGATATCCTCCCAGTAACCCTGAAAAATGTGCGCCTGCACGCGGTACTTTCCGAGCGCCTCGGGGATGACGTGCTTGCCGAAATCCATGTGCTTGTTTGCGAGCGCCTCGCGCAGCGTCTCGCGGTTGAAAATGTAGATGCCCATCGAGGCCTGGTAGAGCTCATCCTCGGGCGCGCGGCCGAGTTCCTTCAGCAGCGAGGGCGGGATTCGCAGGCTGTCGAGCATGGCGGGATCCTTCGGCTTTTCCACGAAGCGCGTGATCGTGCGCTCGGCATCCGTGTGCATGATTCCAAATTCCGTCGCGTCCTGCCGCCCCACGGGGATCGTCGCGATGGTCAGCTCGGCCTTTTTCTCGATATGCTGCTCGAGCATTCGCCGGTAATCCATCCGGTAGAGCTGGTCGCCGCTGAGGATGACGAAGTAATCAAACGGCCCGTTCAGAAAATCCGTGAGGTTCTGCCGCACCGCGTCCGCCGTGCCTTGGTACCAGCTCGAATCACCCGGCGTCTGCTGCGCCGCGAGGATCTCCACGAAGCTGCGCGAGAACTGGTCGAACTTGTAAGTCGCGCCGATGTGCCGGTGCAGCGAGACGCTATTGAACTGCGTGAGCACGTAGATGCGCCTCATGCCGGAGTTCAGGCAGTTCGATATCGGGATGTCCACGAGCCGGTATTTTCCCGCGAGCGGGACGGCGGGCTTCGATCGCTCCTTCGTGAGCGGGAAGAGCCGCGAGCCCGCGCCTCCGCCCATGATGATCGCGAGCGTTTTTTCCGTCACGGCAGGCCAGTTGAAGGTGTTGTCAATTCCCATGCGGGAATCCTATGCAGAACTCGCGGGGCGATGGAAGCGGGGAAAATGGATGGGCCATCGCCCGCTGTTGCAGTCGCACCGCCGTACCGCGTGGAACATGCGCCACATGGCCGCCCTGAACCACCTGCTCGCAAACAACCGCGCGTGGGCCGACGAGATCAAAAGCCGCGACCCGGAATTTTTCCGCAACCTCGCAGGCATCCAGACGCCCGATTACCTGTGGATCGGCTGCTCGGATTCGCGCGTGCCCGCAATCCAGATCGCCGGCCTGAAGCCCGGCGAGGTCTTCGTGCACCGCTACGTCGCGAACGTCGTCGTCCACACGGATCTGAACTGCCTCGCCATGATGCGATTTGCCACCGGCGTGATCAGGGGGAAGCACATCATCGTCGTCGGCCACTACGGCTGCGGCGGCGTGCTCGGCGCGCTGCGGAGCCGACGCCTCGGCCTCGTGGACAACTGGCTGCGCCACATCCAGGACGTGCGCCAGAAGCATGCCGCGCTCATCGACCAGTCCCCCGAGGAACGCCAGCACGACACGCTCTGCGAGCTGAATGTGATCGAGCAGGCGCAAAACGTCGGCCAGACCACGGTCGTGCGCGACACGTGGGAGCGCGGCCAGCCGCTCTCGATCCACGGCTGGATCTACGGCCTGAATGACGGCCTGCTGCGCAATTTAAAAATGACCGCGACCAGCGTGGAGGAACTCGACCTCGCATTCCGGAATGCCGTAGCGGCAGTCGGGTGACGGTCGGCAAAGGAAAGTTCTCAGTTCTCAGTTCTCAGTTCTCAGTTCTCAGTTCTCAGTTCTCAGAGACCGCGCATCGTGAATCTGAGCACTGATCCGCAACGCTCGAATGGGAAGTGCGAGGCGCGTGTGCTCCGTGGCTGCGCGTCCATTTTGATCCGCATCGTTCCGGCGAAACTCCCTGCGCTCAGTTTTAGCCGGCGTGCATTTTTTCTGAGCACTGAGCACTGAGCACTGAGCACTTTCCCCCACCCGGCACGCGCCGCCATTGACGCGCCCCGCACACTTTGCTTCGCTGCGCGGCCATGAAATTTCTCCTCCCCGCCCTCGCCATCATGCTGCTCGCCGGTTGCAATTCCAACATGGCCACGCACAACCAGGACTTCACACCGCCGAAGCCCAAGGGCGAGTGGAACGACTACTACAAGGCGGCCCGCAAGGGCCAGCAGTACGAACCAAAAAAGGAACTCAAGGACAGGTAGTCCCTGCCCTGCATCCGGCTGATGGGGAGCGTCATTTTCACGAAGCCGGAGCTGGCCGCTCTCGCGGCATTGCGCGCGCGTTTCCTCGACGGCACGAGCGCGGGCGGCGGCTACTGGAAAAGTGAAGCGGAACTCGCGCTCTACGACGCGAGCTTCGGCGAACGCATCGGGTGGAAATGGGATGCGGTGCTCGCGGAACTGAACGCGCGCGGCTGGCGTCCATCGGCGAAAAATATCGTGGACTGGGGCTGCGGCAGCGGAATCGCTGGCCGCCGCGTCCTCGCCGCGTGGGATGGGTTTGCGTCGCTCACACTCGCGGATGTCTCACCGCTCGCGATGCGGTTTGCGGAGTCGCGGGCGCGCGAAAATTTCCCGGCGCTGCACGTGCGATCGAAATCAGACGCAGCGGATGCAGCCGCCGGATCGCTGCTGCTCGTGAGCCATGTGCTGAATGAAATGGACGACGCGGCGGCGCACCGGCTCATCTCCGCGGCGCGGCGCGCGGAACAGATCATCTGGGTCGAGGCAGGCACGCACGCAGACAGCCGACGGCTCATCACGGTGCGCGAAAAACTGCTCGCAGAATTTGAAATCATCGCGCCCTGCACGCACGCCGCACGCTGCGGGATGCTCGCGCCGGAAAATGCAGCGCACTGGTGCCATCACTTTGCGCGCGTGCCGTCCGAGGCATCGCGCGACGCGCGCTGGTCGCAGTTTGGCCGCGAGTTGGGGATCGATATGCGCTCGCTGCCATACAGCTTCCTCGTGCTCGTGCGGCGCGGCGCGGCTGCGGATTTTGAAAAACAAATGCAAGGCTGCTCGCGGATCATCGGACGCCCGCGCGACGAGAAGGGGCACTTCGAGGTGCTCAGTTGCGGGGAGGCCGGGGTCGAGGACCTCATGGCGCAAAAACGCGACGTGCCGGAACTTTCCAAGCAACTCCGCAAAGGCCGCGCCGACGCCGTGCAGCGGTGGACGCGCGATGGGCGGCGCATCACGGGAGCAGCGGAGGAATAATCCGCAGAGTGCGCGGATGTTCGCAGATGAGGAGGCGGCCGGTCTGCACGTCAGGCGCAGCCGGCGAGCTGCATATCCACTCGCGATTTCATTCATCTGCTTTCATCGGCGAAATCTGCGGATACCAACGCGTCGCTCACAAGGGTATGCCGTTAAACCGCACGATCCTCGACAAGCCGAGGTATCCGCACAATGGTGTGCAGATGTTCGTTGATCACATCCAAATTCACGCAAAAGCCGGCAAGGGCGGGCGCGGGGCCGTTTCATTTCGCAGGGAAAAATTTGTGCCTCGCGGCGGGCCCGATGGCGGCGATGGCGGACGCGGCGGGAGTGTGATTCTGCGACCCGACCCCAACGTGGACAACCTGGTGGAATTTCACTATCAGTCCAACCTCAAGGCGAAGAGCGGCGACAACGGCGGATCGAAAAACTGCACGGGCCACGGTGCGCCGGATGCGATCTACAAGGTGCCCGTGGGCACGCTCATTTACCGGATGCCCTTCACGCCCGAGGAGACCGGCCCGGCCCCGCGGGACACGACATCGTTTTTGGATCTGGAAACTCTGACGGACGAGGAGGCCGCGAAGCTCGAACACCGCCACGAGCCGCGGAAGAAAAAAGTGGATCCCGACGAACTCGAACTCGTCATGGATCTCGATCGGCCGGGCGTGGATTTCGTCCTGTGCAAGGGCGGCGACGGCGGCAAGGGCAACGTGCATTTCAAGAGCAGCCGCAACCGCGTGCCGCGGCAATACACCGACGGCGTGGAAGGCGAGGAGGGCGTCTTTTACGTCGAGCTGCGGAAGATCGCGGACGCGGGGCTCGTCGGCTATCCGAACGCCGGCAAGAGCACGCTGCTCTCGCGCATTTCGAACGCGCATCCGAAAATCGCGCCGTATCCGTTCACGACGCTCACGCCGCACATCGGCGTGGTGGATCTCGCGAACTACCGGCGCGTGACCGTCGCGGACATCCCCGGGCTCATCGAGGGCGCGAGCGAGAACGTCGGCCTCGGCCACGATTTCCTGCGGCACATCGTGCGGTGCAAGCTGCTCATCTTCGTGATTGATATGGCGGGCAGCGAAGGGCGCGAGCCGCTGGAGGATTTGCAGAAGCTGCGCAAGGAGCTCGACCTCTACGACCCGATGCTGAGCGAGCGCCAGTGGATCGTCGTGGCAAACAAGATGGATCTCGATGGCGCAAAGACGAAGCTCAAGCACTTCAAGGCGCGCTACAAAAAGCTGGAGATTTTCCCCGTGTCCGCTGAGCACTCCGAGGGCTTGGAGAAGCTGAAGGCGCGCCTCGGCGAACTGATTCCCGAGGAGCAGCCCGCGCCCGCGGAGCCGGAGGTTGCCGGGGAAAACTGACTCCGCCGCGCCGCGCAGACGTCGAGATCGTGCGGTGATGGCTCGCCTTGAGTCCGCAGTGCTCAGTCCTCAGTTCTCAGAAATCGCACATTTTGAGTCTGAGCACTGTGCACTGCGCACTGTGCACTTTCCCTTCTCCTCAGCACTCCGATCAAACTGAGGCATCACACCTTCGTGCTGGAAATCTCGCAGTTCATCGGCATCATTCACGCCCATGAGAACCGCCCTGCTCGCATTCGCCGTCATCATCGCATCGCAAGCCGCACGCGCGGCCACTGCCTACGAGGCCCTGCGCGTGCTCGGGGAAAAGAAGGGCGAGTCATTTCTCGACAACACGACCGAAGTGCGCGGCGACAAGGGCGCGCCGGAGCCGAAGTCCTGGAAGATCACGGTGAAAAGCGCAGCGGGCAGCGCGAGCGGAAAGACCTTCTCCGTGCAGGGCAAACAGATCGCCGGGGATCGCGCCGGACGCGCAGAGGGCGCATCCCTGAACATGAGCCAACTCAGCCTCGACAGCGACGGCGCGCACACCGTCGCCGAGCGCGAGGCGAAGAAGACCGCCTTTGCCTACGACCACGCGAGCTACTGGCTGCACGCGGGCAGCAAGTCCGGCGTGCCCGTCTGGGAGGTGCGGCTGATTGACGATCAGAGCGGCAATGCGGCGACGGTGAACATCTCCGCGACGACCGGAAAGGTGCTCTCCACCGACGGCCTCTCGGCCCGCCGGAAGCCCGTGGCCGCCGCGCCTGTCGCGGAACCAGATGCAGTTCCCGCCCCCGCGCCCGTCCCTCGCTACCAGCCTGCGCGGGAAGAGCGTCCCGCGCGCACGACATCCGGAAAGTTCAGCCCCGGCATCCAGCAGGCCAGCGACGATATGAACGAATTTCTGGACAGGGCGGGCAACCGGGTGGGCAACCACATGGCGCGCCGCGGACGGCAGATTGGCGATTTTTTCCACAACCTCTTCACAGGTGACCGTCGCGACACCGCCGGCCCGCACGGCTCGCGCCCTGCGCAGGAGCCCGCGCCGCAACGCGGAGCCGACGAGGACTACGTGAAGCCGAGCCGCGTGCGGGACTAATGGTGAGTTGAGAGTTGAAGGTTGAGAGGAAAGACACTCCGCACTCCCCTCCTCCTCTCAACTCTCACCCCTCAACTCTCAACTCTCAACTTCTCCCATGTTCAGCACCGTCATCGCCCTCGCCCTCTCCGGCGTCGCGCTGCTTTTTCTGGAGATGTTCCTGCCGGGCATGATCGCCGGAGTCATCGGTGCCATCCTGCTCATCGCGTCTGTCTTCACCGCATACCACGACCTCGGCGGAGTCGCGGGCAATGTCACGCTGCTCGCCGCGAGCGCGGCCACCGCAGGGCTGTGGTGGTTCTGGGCGACGAAATTCCAGCACACGCGCTTCGGTCGCCGCATGACGCTCACCGCCGCGGACACCGGCACGGCGCAAGCCGCGGGCCTCGCGAAACTCACAGGACAGAGCGGCACGGCGATCACACCGCTCCGCCCGAGCGGCACGATTCTCATCGCCGGAAAGCGCGTGGACGCAATCACCGGCGGCGACTTTGTCGAAAAGGGCACCGGCGTGATCGTCGTGCGCGTCGAGGGCACCGGCGTGATCGTCCATCGTCGCGACTGACGGAAAAATTGGGCGCATTCGAGGGATGTTTAAGCCGCAGTGCGTTGAATAATTTTTCCTGCTCAATTCCATTTCGCCCGCCGATCAAACAGCCTCTGTAATCAGGATTCAAAATTCGGCGCTGCGAAGATTCCCATTGACGGCACACGCGGGCTCGGCATTCTTCGCAAGTTCGAATTGCGCGAGCGGTTTCGGTCTCCCCGACTGAACAGGCCAGTCTTCAGCGACTTCAGCAAACCCTCCCGACCGCTGCGCAATCCTTCCCTTTTCCACCACATGATGGCTGGGCTTAACCAGTGATCAAACGTGACGCGCAGGAAGCCTGCCCCCGCCCCACAGCGGACAGTCCTCCGGCGCAATCGCCCACGCGAACACGCTAGCGGTGGGGGTGAGGCGAGCCGGCCCCGACGCCGTTTCCCGCCGGGATCGCACCGACTGTGCGGACAAAAATGTGGGACATAGCGCGGTGCCCCGGAACGGGGGCCGCACACTTTAGACTTCAGATTTCCATGAGCAAAAAAACAGACCCGGAACTGCTCGACGAGCAGGCTCCGAAAAAAAAGGCGGCAAAGAAAAAAGCCGCCAGCATCACCACGAGCACCACGAGCACCACGACCGCCAAGAAGGCAGCCGCGAAAGCCGCGAAGCCGGCGAAGGAGCCGGCTGCAAAACGCACAACGCGGAAGAAGATTGCCGCCGAGGAGGAAACTCCAGCGCAGCCTGCACCCGCGCGGCCCTCGCCAGTCGCTGAATCAGCGCCCGCGATCGAGCCTGCGCCGATCATTCATGCCGCTCCGATCGTGGCGAGCGCCCCTGTTCATGCACCGACAGCGCCCGCTACACCTGCGGCACAATACGCTGAAGCGCCGAAGCCGCGCCCGCTCTACATTCCGCGCGAGGTCGAAGCATTTCTGCGCGCTGCAAACATCCCGATCCCGCAGGAGAAAGCGCAGCTCGATGCGATCATGTCGGCCATGATGGGCGCGAAGATGGCGGCGCAGCAGGCATTCGCGACGAATGTGCCGGCAGCACCCGCAGCGCAGACCGATGTGAATGCGCCCACCGCACAGCCCGTGCAAAATCCGCAGGGCCAGCAGCAGCAGCCGCAACGTGGCCGCGAACGGCAGGATCGTCCCGATCACCGCCAGCACCGCCGCGACCAGCAGCAGAATCGGGATCAGAACCGTGACCAAGGCCGTGACCAAGGCCGTGACCAAGGCCGTGACCAAGGCCGTGACCAAAACCGCGAGCAGCAGGATGCACCGGCGCAGCCCCTGCGCGAGCCGGAGCTGGAGGAGATCGTGGATGTCGAAGGCTATTGTGAAATTTCGGGCAAGGGCTTCGGCTTCCTGCGCGACCCGTCGCGCTTTTTCCAGCCGCACCCGAGCGATGTTTTTGTGACGCCCGAGGCCGTGAAAAGGTGCGGCCTGCGCGACGGACAATGGATCAAGGCCGAGGCGCGCAAGAGCAGCCGCGGCCTCCAGATTCACCGCATCGTGAAGATCAACGACGCCGATCCGGAGGACGCAAAGGCATGGCCCGCATTCGACGATCTCACGACCATCAGCCCGCTCGAGCGCATGAAGCTCGAGACGGTGCCCGACCGTTTCACCACGCGCGTCATTGATCTCATGTCGCCCGTCGGCAAAGGCCAGCGCGGCCTCATCGTCGCCCCGCCGCGCACCGGCAAGACCACGCTGCTGCACCACATGGCGCAGGCCGTCGTGAAAAATCATCCCGAGGTGAAGCTCATGATTCTGCTCGTGGACGAGCGCCCCGAGGAGGTCACCGACTTCAAGCGCAACATCCCCGACGCCGAACTGTGGGCCAGCTCGAACGACATGGACGTGAAGTCCCACACGCGCATCGCGCAGCTCTGCATCGAGCGCGCCAAGCGGCTCGTGGAAAGCGGGCGCGACGTGTTCATCCTCCTCGACTCGATCACCCGCCTCGGCCGCGCGTTCAACAACGCGATCGCCGGCGGCGGACGCACGATGTCCGGCGGTGTGGACAGCCGCGCGCTGGAAATCCCGCGCAAGATTTTCGCCGCCGCGCGCAACACCGAGGAGGCCGGCTCGCTCACCATCGTCGCCACCGCGCTCATTGATACGGGGAGCCGCATGGACGAGCTGATCTTCCAGGAGTTCAAGGGCACGGGAAATATGGAGATCGTGCTCGATCGCAAAATCAGCGACCAGCGCGTCTATCCAGCGATCGATATTTTCCAAAGCGGCACGCGCCGCGACGAGCTGCTGATCCCGCAGGACGACCTGCACAAGATCAGCGTCATCCGTCGCGGACTCGCCGGACACAAGCCCTTCGAAGCCATCGAGCGCCTGCTGACCTTCGTGAAGAAATTCCCGACGAACTCGCAGCTCCTCCGCGAAATCCCGGGCTGAGGAACGTAATGCGGACAGGACTGTCCACACTACGCCGCACCCGGCAGCCGCAGCCGGATCGTCGTCCCTTTTCCAAACGTGCTCTCCGCCTCCACGTCGCCACCATGTGCGCGCGCGATGTGTTTCACGATGCTGAGACCGAGCCCGGTGCCGCCCACGTCGCGGCTG
>BJFP01000065.1 GCA_014189875.1 Verrucomicrobiota bacterium
CCACCGGCGGACGCAGCCACACGGGGTTCACATCATTCAGCGCCACCGCGCCGCCCGACGCCTCCGCGAGCAATTCCGCATCCTCGCGCCCGCCGCAACAGATCGGCTTGAAGCCCACCGCATCCACACTCGCCGCGCGCAACGCCCGCACAAGCATCGCCGCCACGCGAGTCTTGCCCACGCCCGTGTCCGTGCCGGTGATGAAGATTCCGGCCACGGCGCTATTCTACCGTCACGCTTTTTGCCAAGTTCCGCGGCTTGTCCACGTCGCAGCCGAGGGCGACGGCGGTGTGGTAGGCGAGGAGTTGCAGCGGGATCGATGTGAGGATCGGCGAGAGGTAGTCGGGGCAGTGCGGGATGCCGATGAAGTCATCGGCGACGCGCTGCAGCTTCGTGCAGCCCTCGGTGCCGATGGCGATGATGGGGCCCTTCCGCGCGCGCACTTCCTCGATGTTGCTGATGTTTTTCTCCAGCACGCTGTCCTCCGGCGCGATGACGACGGTCGGAACCTCGGGCGTGATGAGCGCGATGATGCCGTGCTTCAGCTCCGCGCTCGGGTGGCCGCTCGCGTGAATGTAGCTGATCTCTTTCATCTTCAGCGCGCCTTCGAGTGCGGCGGGGTAGTTGAACTGCCGGCCGAGGAACATCATCGCCGTGGCCTTCGCGTATTTCTGCGCGATGGCCTTGATGTGATCGTCCTGTTTCAAAATCGCGCGCACTTTGTCGGGCAGCGCCTCGAGCTCATCAATGATCCGCAGACCCGTGGTCGTGCTCATCGTGCGGATGCGCCCGAGCATCAGCGCGATGAGCGTGAGGATGGTGACCTGCGATGTGAACGACTTCGTCGCCGCTACGCCAATCTCCGGCCCGGCGTGCATGTACACGCCGCCGTCGCTCTCGCGTGCGACGGTGCTTGCAACGTTGTTGCAGATGCCGAGTGCGCGCAGGCCCTTTCGTTTTGCCTCGCGCAGCGCGGCGAGCGTGTCGGCGGTCTCGCCGCTCTGGCTCATGCAAAAGACGAGCGTGTTCTTCGGCAGAGGAAGGTTCCGGTAGCGGAACTCGCTCGCAAACTCGACCTCGACCGGCACATGCGCCAGAGCCTCGATGATGTATTCGCCGCACATCGCCGCGTGCGCCGCGGTGCCGCAGCCGGTGATGATGATGCGGTCAATGTCGCGCAGTTCGCCGGGCGTCATGCCGAGGCCACCGAGCTTCACGGTCGCCTCCTCGCGGGAAAGGCGGCCGCGCATCGCGTCGCGGATCGTCTCGGGCTGCTCGAAGATTTCCTTCAGCATGTAGTGCGGGTATTTGCCCTTGCTCACGTCCTCGGCACTGAACTCGACCTTCGTAACCTCAAACCCGCTCGCACCGCCGAGCAGGCTGCTGATTTCAAATTGATCGCGGCCGATCACCGCGATGTCGAAGTCCTTCAAATAGACCGCCTCGCGTGTGTGCGCGACGATCGCGCTCACGTCGCTCGCGAAAAAATTCTCGCCCTTGCCGACGCCGAGCACGAGCGGGCTGCCACGCCGCGCGCCGACGATCACATCGGGCACATCCGCGTGCATGAGCACGATGCCGTAGGTGCCGACCACTCCCCGCAACGCCTCGCGCAGCGCCTCGACGAGCCGTGCCTTTCCGTGCGGTGTCTTGAGCGCGTCGTAGTGTTTGCCGATGAGATGCGCGAGCACCTCGGTGTCGGTCTGCCCGGTAAAAACGTGGCCTTCGCTGATGAGCTGATCGCGCAGCGTGGCGTAGTTCTCGATCACGCCGTTGTGGCAGATCGCGAGGCGTCCGCTCTTGTCGAGATGCGGGTGCGCGTTCTCATCCGTCACACCGCCGTGCGTGGCCCATCGCGTGTGCGAGATGCCGGAATCCCCGGCGAGCGGAGAATCCTTCAGCAGCGCGGCGAGATTCGCGATGCGCCCGGTGCGCTTGCGCGTTTCGATCTTTCCGCCCGCGAGCGTCGCGACTCCGGCGCTGTCATAGCCCCGGTATTCGAGACGACGGAGACCGTCCAGGAGGACTGGGACTGCTGGATTATTGCCGATGTAGCCGACGATGCCGCACATGAGATAATGAGATTCGAGAGTGGTTCCGCGAGTGAGGCGCGCAGTAACGCACACGACCGCGGACGCGGCAAACCGCTTTGATGCAAGGGGACACGGCACGAAATCGCATCGCGCCCGGATGCAAAGCCTGAGATCATTTCCCACGATGCCCCGCGCACCGAAGAACAACGACCCGATCGCCGTCACGCGGCAGAGCCTCATCGCGCGCCTGAACGACTGGGGCGACCAGCGGAAGTGGCAGGAATTTTTCGAGACCTACTGGCACCTCATCCACAGCGTCGCGATGCGCACGGGCCTGCGGGACGACGAGGCGCAGGAAGTCGTGCAGGAGACGTGCATCGCCGTGGCGAAAAATGTCGCCGGCTACGACAGCAAGGCGGGCTCGTTCAAGTCGTGGCTGCTGCAAATGGCGCGCTGGCGCATCACAGACCAGTTCCGCAAGCGCGACAAACGCCGCGCGGTCCGCACCGACGACGACACGCGCTCGACGGCGACGCTGGATCGGCTGCCCGGCTCGGGCGCGGCGGCATTCACCGACATGTGGGAGGAGGAGTGGCAGCGCCACATACTCGGCGCGGCGCTCGCGCGCGTGAAGCGGCGCGTGGAGGCGAAGCATTACCAGATCTTCGACTGCGTCGTGACGAAGGAGTGGACCGCGACGAAGACCGCAAAGGAACTCGGCGTGAACATCGCGCAAGTGTACCTCGTGAAGCACCGGCTGAAAGGGATGCTGAAAAAGGAACTCAAGGAGATCGAGCGGTGAGGTTGCGTCGGTAGCCGGGGCTTTCCAGCCCCGGCAATTTTCAGGAGGACGAGTGCCGGGGCTGGAAAGCCCCGGCTACAGAAATCGCGCGCTACAGCGCCTTCACGACCACCCACGTCGTCACCACCTGCCCAGACTCCGGATCGCGTGCCGTGATGTCGTGGCGTCCCTCGACTGCCACCGCAAACGTCCGCCCGGCCAGCTCGCGAAACGACAGCGTGCGGCTCTCCCAGATCAGCCGGCTCCCGCCGCTCGCGACGAGCGGCACGAGCGACGATGACGGCACATCTGGATCCACGAGGAAGGTCGAGCCCGGCTGCGGTGAGACGAGGTGCAGCCGGCCTGCGTCGGCGAGCACCACGCGATCGCGCAGTTGGTTGTCCGCCGTCGCCGTCCACTCGGTGTATTCCTCGCCGAGCTTCACGCGGCCCGCGGAGTCGTAGTCGTCAGTGCGCTCCGGCGGCGGCGGATTTTGTGCGGCAAATTTTTCCACCACGGCATCCGCACGCGCCAAGCCGGGCGCGCGGCCCGTGAGCGGATGCACGGCGCGCTCGACGATCCCCGGCGGACGCTCGAACCACGTCGTGCCGAAGCGCCGGTGCAGATGGTCCATCACGTCGTGCATGATCGGCGCAGCGCCCGTGACGCCTGACACCTCGCGCATCGGCGAGCCGTTGAAATTTCCGACCCACACCGCGACGGTGAATTCCGGCGTGTAGCCCACCGCCCAGTTGTCGCGGAAATCCGTGCTCGTCCCCGTCTTGCACGCGACGGGAAAATTGAAACGCAGCGCAGAGTTCGCGCCGAAGGACGGCGTGCGTGCGGCGTTGTCGGAGAGCATGTCCGCGATGAGCCAGCAAAGATCGCGCTGCACCGTTGGACGCTGGATGTTGGAAGTCGGAAGTTGGACGTTGGGCCGCAGGCTGACCGTCCGCCATTCGCCCATGCGCGCGAGCGTGGCGTAAAGGTTTGCGAGTTCCAGCAGACTCACCTCGGCGTTTCCGATTGTGAGGCCGAGACCGTATTCATCCGGCGGCTTCGGCAGCGTCGTGACGCCCCACGCTTGCAGGCGCCTTTGCAAAATTGCCGCGCCGCCGAGCGACTGCAGCACCTTCACTGCGGGGATATTGAGCGAGCACGCAAGCGCCTCGCGGTAGCGCACGGGGCCCTGGCAGTGGCGGTGGTAATTTTCCGGACGATACGGCCCGGTCGGCGTCGGGAATTCCGTCGGCACATCGGCCACGACGGTCGCGGGCGTGTCGCCGCGTTCGAGCGCGAGCAGGTAGGTGATCGGCTTGATCGTCGAGCCTGCCGAGCGCGGCTGCGTCGCGCCGTTCACCATGCCGCTGCCGGGTGCGAAATAATTCTCCGAGCCCACGAGCGCGAGCACCTCGCCCGTGCGGTTGTCGAGCACGACCGCAGAAGCTTCGCGCACATTTTCCGCGCGCAGACCCGCGAGCCGCTCGGTGATGCTGCGCTCGACGAAACGATTCAGATCCAAGTCGAGCGTAGTGCGCACCTCACCCTGTAGCCGCCGACGGAAGGAGGCGGGCACTTCTGCCCGCATCTTCTCATCCCCGTTGCTCTCAAAGTCAGAGGTCATCCTGAACGCAGCGTCGGCGGGCGAAGCGGCGGGCCGACGCGGAGTGAAGGACCCCGTGGCATGGAAGCCAGACTCCCGGGCGTCAGCAGTGCTTTCACGGGATGCTTCGACTCCGTTCCGTCCACCGCCTTCGCCCGCGACGGAACTCCGCTCAGCATGACCGTGATTTTGAGCGATGAGTGAAATGTCCGCATCGCGCAACACCAGGTCCACAAAATGGGGCGCATTGAAAACGCGCCGCGCCTTTTCATACCGAAGCGGCTCGGCGACCGCGCGCTCGCATTCCTCCTCCGTGAGCCATCCGGATTCGCGCATCCGCCGCAGCACCGTCTCCTGCCTGCGTTTCGCAGCGGCGGGATTTGCGTGCGGATTCAGCCGCGTCGGATTCCACGGCAACCCCGCGAGCAGCGCGGCCTCGGCATTGCTCAGATCCGCGAGCGGCTTTCCCAAATAATGGTTCGCCGCCTCCGCGATGCCGAAGTTGAGGTTCCCGAAATCGAGCCGGTTCAGATACGCCGCGAGGATTTCCTCCTTCGTCCAAAGCTGCTCCAGCCGCATCGCCGTCGCCATCTCGATAAACTTCGTCCGCAGCGTGCGCGGGCGCGGCACCGAGAGCTTGATGAGCTGCTGCGAGATCGTGGACGCGCCCGAAGTCTTGCGCCCCGCGCGCACGCCGGACACCGCCGCGCGTCCCGCCGCGAGCCAGTCCACGCCGGAGTGGGAAAAGAACCGCTTGTCCTCCGCCGCGAGCATCGCGTGGATCACGTTCTGCGGGATCTCCTCATACTTCACCTCGCGCCGGAACCGCTCGCCCACGCGCGTCTCGCGCAGCGGCTTCCCGCTGCGATCCGTGAACTCCACACTCACCGGCGGCGTGCGCAGCAGCGCCTCGGGCACGGGCACGAACTTCAGCCCAATCCACGCCGCGAGGAAAAGTGCGGCCAGCGTGAGCGCGGTGCGCTTCAGCCAGCGCAGCCATCGCCGAGTTTTTTGCGGAGGCTTCACAAACAATGTCACGCACCGGCATGGTACCGGGCGCTTCAATTCATTTCAGCGCGCTGCCTTTCACCACAAGCGATGCGCTCAGGCCGAAGCGCTCGGGGTGATACATCTCCTCGATCTTCGCGGGCGGCGCGGTCGCGCTGCCGGTGGCGCGCACGCGGGCGAGGTAGCGGATCTGATGTTTGCCGGGCCACATCGCGTTGTGGAAAAACAGCGCGCGGTCGTCGCGCAGCTCGGTGAAATCCGATGCGAACACATTCGACAGCGCCTGCCCGGCCATCGCCTGTGACTTGAACTCGGGATTCACCGCCTCGAAGACGGCGGGCAGCGGGTCATCAATCACGATGTAGCTCGAACGTCCCGGTGCGGTGATGTCGAGCGTCACGAGCACGCGGTCGCCGATGCGCGCCTCGTCGAGCGGCGACAGCGAGCCGTCGTCGTTGATGCGCTGGTAGCTGCGATTGATCGTGTAGCCGCGATCCTTGCGCTCCGCGACGAGCGTCCTCGGCTGCGACTCGACTTTCACATGCGTGAAGATGCGGCCCTTGCCGGGATTGCGCAGCGTGATCGCCTTCGCCGCGTCGAAGGAAAACTCCTGCTCAAAAAACGCGCCCTTCGCCGCGAGCTTGAAGTCTGCGGGCGCGCCGCCGGAGACGAGTGCGCCTTTCACTTCCTTGCGATCCGTCTCCGTGCGCCGGATGAATTCCGCGAGGCCGAGCACTGCCCAAGCGTTGCCCTGCGTGGTCATCCAGTGGCCGTCGGTGCGTGCGTCAAAAATCGCGGTCGCGATGGCATCCGCCGCGCTGGATTTCGCCGACAGCTTCGACCACGCGAGCAGGCGGACGCCCTGCGCTCGAGCGACGGAGCCGAACCAGAAATCCTCCTCCACCGCCTTGTCCTGCATCTTGAGCAGCGTGTCGGCCATCTTTGCGCCGCCCTTCGTTTCGAGCGCAGCGAGCGCGAGCAGCGCGCGGCTTTCCTGCGTGAGCACGTCGCGTTTCTTGAACAGCGCCTCATGATATGCCGCCTCGGCCCGGCCCGCGAGCGCGAGCGTGTAGCACGCGAGGGCACGCGGCGAGAGCTGCCATTTTTCATTTGTGTCCGCAGCGCCGCGCAACTCCTTGCTGAGATAATCAAGTACGCGCTTCAGCGAATCGTCATCCACTTCGATGCCCGCCTTCTTCGCCATCACAAGCCCGAGCGCGCCGTACGCGCTGCCCCAGAAATCCGCCGTGTGTCCGCCGGGCCAATACGCGAGCCCGCCGTTTGATGTCTGCATCGTGAAGATCCGCGCCACACCCTTTTCCAACACCGCCTGGAACTCCGCATCCGTGCGCTTCAGCTCCGGCAGCACGTCGCGGAAATCACGCAGCCCGAGCCACGGCAGCATCGAGGAAGTCGTCTGCTCCACGCAGCCGTACGGATAGTGCAGCAGCTCGTTCACGCTCTCGCGCAGCTCGAAGATTCGAGAATTTGCGAGGCTCACGCGCACGATGCCCTTGCCCTGCATGAGCGCCGGGTCGAATCCTGCGAGCACGTTCGTCTCCGCGGCATCCACGCGCTTCTGCTTCACCTCGTGCAGCAGCGGCGCGGGGAAAGTGATCTTCAGCCGTGACTCCACCGCATCGCGAAACTTCGCGCCGCCGCCGGTGAACTCCGCAGTCCACACCCACTTCGCGTCGCCCGTCTCGCGAATCTCGACCGGGAAATCCACCGCGATCGATCCCTTCGCCGGCAGGCTCACCGTGCGCTCGCTCTCAGCCGCAGTCGCGGTCGCATCGAGCTGGATTCGCACCTTCACCTCGCCCGCCTGCTCGGTCGTGTTGTGGACCACAGCACGCAGCACCATCGTGTCGCCGACATTTGCAAAGCGCGGCATCGCGGGTTCGAGCATCACCGGCTTGTTGATCTCGAAAGCGCCCTCCGCATTTCCGAACTGATCGCGCTTCGTCTGCACGACGGCCATGATGCGGTAGCGCGTGAGCCCGTCGGGCACGACGAAACCCGCATGCACCTTGCCCTCCGCATCGCTGCGCAGCGACGCGGCCCAATATGCGGTGCCGAGAAAATTCCGCCGCACACCGCCGTCGCCGCCCTTCCCGAATCCGCCGACGAGGTAGCCCTTGTTTTCAAACAGCCCCTCCGCAATCGCATCCGATCCTTCGCGCAGCAGCTTCTCGATCGTGAGACCAGTCGTTACGTCGAGCCGCAGCAGCTTGCTGAAAAATGTGAGCGGGTCCGGTGTGTTGAAGCCCGTGAGACTCAGCACGCCCTCGTCCGCGGCCCACAGCGTGACGTCGGCATTCGCGACCGGCTTGCCGTCCACGTCGCGCACCTCGGCGGTGACCTCCGCCTGCTCGCCGGGCTGATACGCCGCGCGCGACGGCTTCACGTTCACGTAAAGTTTTGCATCAGGCCGCGCGATGCGCACCTGCGTGTAGCCGATGCGATACTCGGGCATCTTGAATTTCTTCGTGCTGTCCTGCGAGCCGCGCAGCACGACCACGGAGACGAACACATTCGGCGCATCGCCCTCCTCGATCGGCACGCGGATCGCGGGCGCATTGCCTTCGAGCTTCGTGAAAAAGTAGCGCTTCACGTTCTCGCGCTCGACCGTCACGAGCGCCGGGCCGTTGATTGGCGTCTTCACCAAAATGATTGCCTCTTGTCCGCCGCGATACTCGGGCTTGTCCGCGACGAGTTCGATCTGGAAGCGGTTGCGGTAATTCCACGTGAGCTGCTCCTTGCCATACACGCTCACGGTCGTCGTGGTGATCACATCGTGCCCCGCGGCGTCGCGCGCGACGGCGGTGACAAGATACAGGCCCGGCTTATCGAGCGTGAGCGACGTGTCCTTTTTCTCCGGCTCGGCGAGCAGCCACTTGCCGCCATTCTGCACGAGCTTCGCCGACTTCACCTGCGCCTGCCCGATGAGCTGCACGATCGGCTCGCTGCGGAAATTTTCCGCCTCATCCGCGTCCTCCACGCGGTTCGTCTGCCACTCGATGCGCGTGAGCTTCACCGTCGCCTCGACGACGTCGGGCGTCGGCGTGCCGTCCGTGCGCACGGCGATGACCTGCAGCGGCAGCGCCTCGCCTTCACGCACGACTTCGGGCATGTGCCGGATGCCGAGGTAAAAGTCCGAGCTGTGCGCGAGGAACTCCGTGCGCTCCGCGACGGTCTGCTGGTTGATGTCCGTGATTTCCGTGAGGAAGCGCACGCGGCGCGGCTGCGGCATGCGCGAATTCTGCGGCACGTTGAACGCCACTTTCACCGCACCATCCGCGCCGACATCCGCACGTCCTTGCGCCGAGAAGCGCGGCTCGCCACCGAGCTTCTGCTGGAGCCGCCAGTCAAAGATTGCCTCGGTGAATGAGAAGTCTTCGAAGCCAGTCGGCGCGAAATGCTCATCCATCGCGCGCACCGACCACGAGAGCTGCGCTTTCGAGAGCGACTTGCCCATGTAGTATTTCGCGGTCACCGGCAGCTCGATGGGCGCGCCGAGCATCGGAGTCTGCGGCGGCGTGACTTTCACCTCGAACGCATTCGGCGAATACTCCTGCACCGACCAGCCGCACATGATGTCGCTCCAGTCCTCGTCCTGATTTCCCGCGAAGAAAAGCTGCGCGGAAAATCCGCCGACGGTGTCCTTCGGCAGCTTGATGTCTGTGTCGAACGCGCCGGTGTCCGACAGCGTCACCTTGCGTTCGATGAGCACGCGGCCCTTCGGCCCCTTCACCTTCAGCGTCGCGGCCATGCCCGCGGCCATGTGCGACTCGCCCGGCGTGTAGCTGCGCACGATGCCCTTCACGTGCGCAGTCTCGCCCGGACGATACACCGGCCGGTCGCTGAACAAAAATCCGCGCCGCTTGCCGCCCTCCACAAACTCATCCGCGCGGATGTCCTCCTCTTCGCCGAAGACATTGATCCGGAAGCGACCAAACTCCAGTTCACCACGCTCGGAGTCGAAGCGCATCAGGTGCTGGTCTTCACCCTTGGAAACGAGCAGCCACTTCGCGGCCACGGCATTTTCGTCCTGCTTCGGCATGCGCACGGTGCCGTCGGCAGCAGTCTTTTTTTCCACAATCTTCGCGCCGTCCTCGCCGAGCAGGCGCACCGTCGCGCCGCTGACCGGCTCCGCCGTCGTGAGCGAGAAGACATGCAGGAAGCTGTCCGCGCCGGCTTTCCACACCACGCCGAGATCGGTCACCTGCACGAGCGCCTGCGTGCCCACGCGCTTCACATTCGGCGCGGGTTTGTTCGGCTGTTCGGCGGTGAGAAAAACCGCGCCCGTCTTACCGGGGCCGAGGATTTCATCCCAGTTCAGGTTCGTCACGTTGCGCGTGTCCACAGCCGCATCCGGCGCGAAATCCTTCTGCCACACGACGGTGCCCGGCACGGTCTTCTCGTCCACCTTTTGGTAAAACTCGTCGTCCTTCTGATCATCCTTCGTGTACTTCGCATACGCGTCGAACGCCGCGATCACGCTGTCCGCCGGGACGCGCTTCGCGGTCACGTGCATCTTCGCGACGTTCACGCTCATGAGGCCGAACTGCCGCGAGCCCGCGCGCTGCTGCTGCGCCGCGAAGCCCTGAAAATACAGCCGCGACGCGACGGGCGCGAAGCTCGCCTTGCGCACCGCAGCCTGCGCGAGCGTGAACGGCGCCGCCGACGGCGTGCCCGCTGCGACCGTGATCGTGTAGTCCTTCCCGAGCGCAAAATCGCCGGTGATGAGCAGCGAATTGTTGTCGCTGAAAAGATTGTCGCCCCACGCGATTTTCAGTTTCTCCGGCGAGGGCTCCACGCTCACAAATTTCGCCGCATCCTTGCGCACCGCCTTGCCGAGCGGCTTGCTGAATAACAGCGTCACGCGCTTCCCCGACACCGGGAGATTTTCCACGGTCGCATGTTCCAGCGTGAACGGCTTCACATCGCCGATTTTCACCAGATGCGCGCCGCCGAGCTTCAGCGTGCCATCCGCCGAAGGCACGCCCTGGGAGACGATGAGCTGCCAGCCTTTGCCCGGCATGAGCGGCTTTGCGGGCGTCACAAAAATCGCGTTCTTCAGCACCGGCACGGCCTTCGGTGCGGGCTGCTCTTCTTCGTCGTCACCGTCCTTCGGCGCGTTCGGTTTTACAGGTCCGCCCGCGAGATGTTCGCGCACCTGCGCCTCCCATGTGAGCACGCTGCGATCATCGCTTTGGTAGGGAGGAAAATATCCGTCGTCCTTCCCCGGACGCCGCACGATCGCATCCACGCTGTGCTTTTCCGCGTCCACAAATTTCACCTGCGCCGCGAGCGCCGCCGGGTCCACATCGGCGCTGAAAAGGAGCATCAGGCGCGGCTGCGCGGACGCATCTGCCGCGTCGAAGTAGTCCATCATGTTCACGCCCTTCACACGGAACCCCGGCGTGCTGAACGATTCCTTCACCGTGCCGCGGAAAACTTTTCCATCCGCCGTCTTCAGCCCGTTCGCGAGCGACACCACAAAAGTCGTCGCCATCGTCGGTGGCGCACTCGGCTGGAAGACACCGCTCTGCGTCGAGACCCAGCGCCATTTCCCCGTGATGCCCGGCCGAATCACGAGCGGCGATTCCACATCCTTCCCCACAGATGCCTCCGCGACCATGGGCTCCGCAAAGCGAAGCTCAAATGCGGACGATGGCTTGAGCACGTGATTTTCCAAAGTGTCCACAAGAAGTGTGACAGGCGCATCCTTTGGCGCGGCGAAGAGCGTGAGGGAAGACAGGAGGAGGAGGAGCGGGGAGAGTTTCATGGCGTCGGTGAAGTTAACGTTTCGTGACGGGGGTTTCTTTCAAGCGAATGCGTGGAATTGCGAGCACCGTGTTTTGCCCGCGGAAGGATGCGCGCAGCCCGGTGCCAACCGGAACAAATCACCCTGTCCGTGTTTTTTCTCGCCTCACCGCGGGCAACCTCGCCAGCGTCGCATATGCCGAAAAAGAGCGCAAAACTGACCGCCGAAAAAATTCCTGACGACACTTGGCGCGCGCTGTACGAGGCGGCGGATGCGCTCGGGGAATTGCAGCTTTGGCAGCTCATGGGCGATGCGGAGCTGCTCGGCGTGGATGATCCGCACACCGGCGAGCCGGTCCTCGGCGCAGTGATGGGCCGCTTGGGCGAAGTATTCGGCATTGCCATTCATCACGGACCCGCGGGGCTGCGCTGGATACTGGAGCTGGCCACCAGTGATGAGCCGGAACTCGACATGGACGCCTTCCTTGCCGTCGCAGTTCTCAAGGTCGAATTCGTGAAAAAGGCGGAGCTGCCGGCGGAGGACAAGCGGCGCGTGAAGGCGCTCGGCTTCACTCCCCGCGGCGGGATGCGCGCACGATGGCCGCTTTTCGAAAGCAAAAGACCTGATCACATGCCAGGGCCGATCCACGCGGAGGACGCGCGCCTCCTGCTTCACGCGCTGCCGCGGCTCACCGCGCTCGGCGCGGCGGTCATGCCGATTCTGGAAAAGGACGATCCGGTTCCCGCGGACGGATTCGCATTCTGGCCCGCAGGCAAAACGCCCGATGAGCCGCTGCGCACCGAGGACATCGAGTGGCGCCATGTGACGATGCCGTCGGAACCGGCTCCCGCCATTTTTTCCGCGGATGAAAAAGCCATCGCGCAACTCGCCGCGCTGCCGAAACACCCCGGGCTGGTGATCGAGCTGGATGCCTTTGCCGGCACCGCCACCATCGCGGCGGATACCGGGCTGCAAACCATGAAAGCCGCACTCGCCGCCGAGAGCCGATCCGGCTCCATCGTCGGGCTGGAACTCGGGGTGACGCCTGCCGACACATTGGAAAACATTGCAGGCCGCGCGCTCATGGCCGGGATCAAAGCACTCGGAATTTGTCCCGGCACCGTCCAAGTGACGAAGCGCAACCTGCTTTCCGCGCTCGCGCCGTTCGCGGCAAAGCTCGGCATCCGGATCGTCCACTGCCACGAGCTGCCCGCCATCGAGGAGGCGCGCGCCGCGATGCCGCCGCATTTCGGACTGGGCCGCTGATTCGGGCACCCGGCGGCGCATCTGAAATGTCGCGCGCGGGCCGCGCGGTAATCCGGCTTCCGGCCTTCCCTCATCGGCCGCATCCCTCAGCACCTCCCGGCATCTCGAAAGTTGCGCCTCGCCGCACGCATCGCTATCCTCCGCGCATGAGTTTCGCCGAAGTGAAAAAGACCATCCGCACGATGCCACGCTCCAAACGGCGCGAGCTCCTGAGCTTTCTCACCTCCCTCGAACAGTCGGATGACCCGAAGTGGCTCGCTGAGATCGAACGCCGGAAAACGGAGATGAAGGCCGGGGGAAAAATCAGCAGGGAGGAAGCCATGAGGATGCTCGGCATCACCGACGGCGATCTTGCTGCCGCACGCTGATGCGGCGATTCCGGCTGTTCTTTTCGCACGAGGCGGTGGCGGCTCTCGCCGCTATTCCTGCCCGGCGCAGGCTCACGCTTTTCAACCTCATGGATGCGCTCACGCTGTTTCCACACGACGGCGCGGAACTGCAGGGCGCAGGCAAGAAGCAGCCGACCTACACGCGGCGGTTCAGCGAATGGAATGTCGTCTGGTGGGTGGATGTCCCAGTCGGTGAAGTACAGGTACTCCTCATCGAACGTCGGCAGCGCCACTGATCCTCAACACCACATGACCGCGACCGACACCCTCGCCCGCCTGCACGCCGCAATCCCGACGGCGGGACTCTTCGCGGAAAAGGACTGGCTGCTCTCGCCGGAGCCGTTGCGGCTCGACGCGGCATTCATCGAGGAACTCGAAAAGCTCGGCCACCGCCTCACGATCTTCCAGCGCGCGCAGAATGAACTCTACCACCGCAGCGTGAACGGCAAGGCACCCGCGTGGATCGCGGACTACCTCGATCGCGGAAAGCCGCCGGAGCTGATCGAGTTCGCGCGCCGCAAGCAGTTCCGCAACGACGTGCCGCAAGTCATCCGCCCTGATCTGCTGCTCACCGCCGACGGCTTCGCGATCACCGAGCTGGACAGCGTCCCCGGCGGCATCGGCCTCACCGCGTGGCTGGGAAAAATCTACGCCGAACTCGGCTTCGACATCGTGGGCGGAGCCGACGGAATGCCCGCCGGTTTCCGCAGCGTGCTCGGCGAAAATGCGGACATCCTCGTCTCCGAAGAATCCGCAACCTACCGCCCCGAGATGCAGTGGCTCGCCGACCGCGCGAACGAACCCGGCGCGCAATGGCGCGTGCGACGCGCGGAAGACTTCAATCGGGAATCCAAAATCGAGAATCCAAAATCCCTCTACCGTTTCTTCGAGCTGTTCGACCTCCCAAACATCGCCGCCGCGCAGACCATCCTGAACGCGGTCGCAGACGGCACGCGCATCACGCCGCCCATCAAACCGTGGCTCGAAGAAAAAATGTGGCTCGCACTTTTCTGGTCGCGCCCGCTCCGCGAATTCTGGCGGCGCGAACTTTCCGAGCGCAATTTTCTCATCCTGCAAAAGCACATCCCGCAATCCTGGGTGCTCGACCCCGCACCGCTTCCGCACCACGCCGTGCTGCCGTGGCTGAACATCTCGTCGTGGGACGAGCTGAAGACATTTTCGCAAAAGGAGCGCGACTTCGTGCTGAAGGTCAGCGGCTTCTCGCCCGACGCGTGGGGCAGCCGCGGAGTCACCGTCGCCGCCGATGTCCCGCAGACCGAGTGGGCCGCCGCCATTGATCGCGCCCTCGCCGACTTTCCGCATCACCCGCAAGTCCTCATGCGCTTCGCCCACTCGCGCATCGTCGAGCATCCGTATTTCGATCCCGCGAACGGCGAGATCCGCACCATGCGCGGCCGCGTGCGCCTGTGCCCGTACTACTTCGTCGCCGGCGGCGAGACGAAACTCGGCGGCATCCTCGCCACGATCGTCCCCGCGGACAAAAAGCTGATCCACGGAATGCGCGACGCGATCCTCGTGCCGGTCGCGGCATCCGCCTCTGCGCCATAATGGGCGGGCAGGCTTCGCTAATCCCCCTCCGCGATGAACTGCGCGCGCGGATCGCGCGCTTGCTGAGCACCTGGCCGAATGCGGACGGCATCGGGCTCGGCACCGCTTTGGCGACGGGCGTCCGATGAACGACGCCCGTGAGGCCCGCCCGCAATCTCCTCCAAAAGCGGAGTCGCACCCATCGCTTCCCGCCGCAATCCACGGCGCCGCCCGCATCATTCCGCGCAGCGTGACCCGCAATCACCGCTTGCGGATCAGCCACACCTTCACGGCCTGCGTGAGCGTCATGTAGCAGGGCGGTGCAGGCCGCAATGCGGCATTGCGATGAAGACTGGAGACGGTGCCTGCGGTTCGATTTCACTTACGTCACGGTTCGTTCCTTGGCATCGCCGCATCATGCGCTACGAAGTGGCACACGCACCGGTGGCCGCTGGAAAATGTCCGCTTCACCGCGAGCCGCCGCAATCCATCACTCTTTCACACCATGACCGGCCATCTCATCGAACCCGCCATCAAGGCGCTCATCGAATCGCGCAATTTCACCGCGCTGCACGAACTCTTCGCGGAATGGACGCCGCCCGAGATCGCCGACTGCATCGTGGATTTTCCCCACGAGGAACAGGCCATCGTCTTCCGCATGTTGCCACAGACGAAGGCGGCGGATGTGCTCGAATATCTCGATCACGACGCACAGGTCACCGTCCTCCGGGCGATGGGCAGCGAGGCCGCCGCGAAGGTGCTGAACGACATGTCGGACGACGACCGCACGCGCTACCTGGAGGAGCTGCCGCCCGCCGCCGTCACCCACACGCTCGCGCTGCTCACGCCCGATGAACGCAAGCACGCGCAGGCGCTGCTCAACTATCCCGAGGACAGCATTGGCCGCCTCATGACCTCCCATTTCGTCGCCGTCCGCGACGACTGGACGGTGCTGCAAGTCTTCGATCACGTCCGCAAACACGGCAAGGATTCCGAGACGCTAAACGTGATCTACATCGTGGATGATGGCGGAAAATTGATCGACGACCTGCGCATTCGCGAACTGCTCCTGCGCCCCTTCGACACAAAAATCGCGGACATCCGCGACACGCGTTTCGTCGCACTCCGCGCGGCCGATCCCGCAGCCGAGGCCGCGCCCGTCTTCAGAAAATACGACCGCTCCGCACTCCCCGTCGTGGATTCGGATGGCCGCCTCATCGGCATCGTCACCATTGATGACGTGCTCGACGTCATCGAGGAGGAGACCACCCGCGAAGTGCAGAAGATCGGCGGCTCAGAGGCACTCGACGAGCCCTACACCACGACTCCGCTCATGCGGATGGTCAAAAAGCGCGCGACATGGCTCATCGTCCTCTTCTTCGGCGAACTGCTCACCGCCAGCGCCATGCAGGGCTACAATGGCGAGATCGAAAAGGCCGCCGTGCTCGCGATGTTCCTCCCGCTCATCATCTCCAGCGGCGGCAATTCCGGCTCGCAGGCCACCACGCTCATCATCCGCGCCATGGCCGTCGGCGAAGTGGGTCTGCGCGACTGGTGGAGGATCCTGCGGAGGGAGATCGGCTCCGGCGCGTGGCTCGGGACCATTCTCGGCGTGCTCGGCTTCTTCCGCATCGTGATCTGGCAGTCGCTGCACCTCTACGACTACGGCCCGCACCACATGCTCATCGCGATCGTCGTGGGCCTGTCGCTCACCGGCGTGGTGATGTGGGGCTCCATCACCGGATCCATGCTGCCCTTTCTCCTGCGCCGCTGCGGGCTCGACCCCGCCACCTCCTCCGCACCGTTCGTGGCCACGCTCGTGGATGTCACCGGCCTGCTCATCTACTTCAACGT